>USOZ01000225.1 GCA_900556525.1 uncultured Oscillospiraceae bacterium
TCCGCGACGATCTCTGAGGTGGGTATTTCGATTTCTCAACGCCGTGTTCGTTACCGAACAGCCGCTCGACCGCGCTATAACAAGCAGCGTTGCGGCGATAATAGGCATGATACCCGAAGGGCTGGTGCTGCTTTCGAGCGTTGTCCTCGCGGTAAGTTCGATACGCCTCGCGCAGAACAAGACGCTTGTGCAGGATATGTACTCCGCGCCGAGAGCCGTTACCGCCGCGCGCGCCTCGCCGCTTACGATAAAGCTGCCCGAGAGTATCTTTTCGCCCGCTTTTTTATAGATAGGATCGCTTTCGCCCGTGATAAGGCTTTCGTTCACTTCGCATTCGCCCGAAACTACAACACAGTCCGCCGCCGCCTGCATACCCGTGCGGAAAACGATAAGCTCGTCCGCGACGATCTCTGAGGTGGGTATTTCGATTTCCGCTCCGCCGCGTATAACGTGCGCTTTCGGCGAGGATATTAGCGTAAGGCGGTCTATCGTGTGCTTTGCGCGTATTTCCTGAAATATCCCTATCGCAGTGTTGCAGACGATAACAAGTCCGAACATCGCATTCTTCGGCGAGCCGACAAGCATTACCATAACAACGAGAACTATGTTCATGAAGTTGAAAAAAGTAAAGATATTTTCTAAAAAAATCTGCTTTACTGATTTTGTTTTTACATTTGGGTCGCCGTTAATTCGACCGTTTTCGACTCTTTCGGCAACTTCTTCTTCCGAAAGACCGTTTATCGGGTCGGTCGCGGCATATTCATTCGGCATTAAGCAGTTCTCCCACCTTTTTCAAAAAAATTCGCATATCACACATTACATATTACATTATTATACATGATTTTACGGGAAATGTAAAGCAAAATTATGACATATCGGATTTTTTTTGCAAATATATTTACAAACCGACCGAAAAATGGTATAATAAAAAAAATATACGGTTTATTACCGCCAGAAAAAGAAAGGACACTGTTATGGAAATCAAAATCACACGCACCACATCTCCTAAGACAAAGCCCGCCGACCAGTCGAAGCTCGGTTTCGGCAAGATCTTTACCGACCATATGTTCCTTATGAATTACGACGAGGGACAGGGCTGGCACGACCCGAGAATAGTTCCCTACGGACCTATCCCGATGGATCCCGCTTCTATGTGCCTGCACTACGGACAGGCTGACTTCGAGGGCTTAAAGGCTTACCGCACGGCAGACGGAAAGATCCAGCTTTTCCGCCCCGACCAGAACATGGCAAGACTCAACGTTTCAAACGACCGTCTCTGTATTCCGAAAATCGACGAAAAGTTCGCCGTTGAAGCGATAAAGACTCTCGTAAGCGTTGACGCCGACTGGATCCCCACAGCGGAAGGAACCTCGCTCTATATCAGACCCTACATATTCGCGGTTGACCCTATGGTAGGCGTTCACCCCGCAAAGCACCTCATATTCGCTATTATTCTCTCGCCCGTGGGCGCTTATTACGAAAACGGTCTTGCGCCCGTTAAAATTTATGTTGAAGAACACTATGTACGCGCGGTAACGGGCGGCACGGGCTTCACAAAGGCTGCCGCTAACTATGCGGTTTCGCTCAAGGCGCAGGAAGAAGCCGAGAAGCAGGGCTATGCACAGGTTCTCTGGCTCGACGGTATCCACAGAAAGTATATCGACGAAGTAGGCGCTATGAACGTATTCTTCGTTCTCGACGGCGAGGTTATCACACCCAGCCTTGACAGAGGCTCTATCCTCGGCGGTATCACAAGAAAGTCATGCATCGAGCTGCTCCGCTCCATGGGTTATAAGGTGACCGAGCGCGACCTCTCTATTGACGAGCTTGTTGAAGCATATGAAAACGGAAAGTTCGACGAAGCGTTCGGCACAGGTACGGCTGCCGTAATTTCTCCTATCGGCGAACTGAAGTATAAGGATAAGATAATGAACCTCAACAACGGCGAGATCGGCAAGATCTCCCAGCTTCTCTACGATACCCTTACAGGAATCCAGTGGGGCAAGACAGAAGATAAGTTCGGCTGGACGGTCGAAGTAAAGTAATCCCGAAAGGAACAACACAAATGAAAAATACCGAAAAAACAATGGACAAGCTCGTCGCTCTCTGTAAGGGCAGAGGCTTTATCTATCCCGGAAGCGAAATCTACGGCGGACTTGCAAACACATGGGACTACGGTCCGCTCGGCGTTGAACTGAAAAATAATATCAAAAGAGCGTGGACAAAGAAGTTTGTGCAGGAAAACAAGTACAACGTAGGACTTGACAGCGCAATTCTGATGAACCCGCAGACTTGGGTAGCTTCCGGACATATCGGCGGCTTCTCCGACCCGCTTATGGACTGTAAGGAATGTAAGACCCGCCACAGAGCCGACAACCTTATCGAGGATTTTGACGGCACGAACGTTGCGGGTTGGACAAATCAGCAGATGACCGATTATATCCAGGAAAAGGGCATTACCTGCCCGAACTGCGGAAAGTCCAACTTCACCGATATACGCCAGTTCAACCTTATGTTTAAGACATTTCAGGGCGTAACCGAGGATAGTAAGTCTGAACTTTATCTCCGTCCCGAAACCGCACAGGGAATTTTTGTAAACTTCGGAAATATCCAGCGCACGACCCGCAAAAAAATACCTTTCGGCGTAGGACAGGTCGGAAAGTCTTTTAGAAACGAGATCACGCCCGGCAACTTTATCTTCCGCGTTCGTGAATTTGAACAGATGGAGCTTGAATTCTTCTGCAAGCCCGGAACCGACCTCGACTGGTTCTATTATTGGAAGGATTTCTGCAAGAAATGGCTTCTTTCGCTCAATATCAAGGAAGAAAACCTCCGTCTGCGCGACCACAGCCCCGAGGAGCTTTGCTTCTATTCAAAGGCTACGACCGACTTTGAGTATATGTTCCCGTTCGGCTGGGGCGAACTCTGGGGCGTTGCCGACAGAACCGACTACGACCTCAACCAGCATATCAAAACAAGCGGTCAGCGCCTCGAATATTTCGATCAGGAATCCAACGAAAAGTATGTTCCCTACGTTATCGAACCGTCGCTCGGCGTAGAACGTCTGTTCCTCGCGCTCGTTACCGAGGCTTATGACGAGGAAGCGCTTGAGGACGGCACGACCAGAACCGTTCTTCACTTCCACCCGTTTATAGCGCCCGTAAAGGCAGCTGTTCTCCCGCTCTCGAAGAAGCTCGCAGAACCCGCACAGGCTCTTGCCGACGAACTTTGCAAGTATTTCCCCGTAGACTACGACGACGCAGGCGCAATCGGCAAGCGTTACAGACGCGAGGACGAAATCGGTACGCCTTTCTGCATCACCTATGACTTTGAAAGTGAAACTGACGGCTGCGTAACTATCCGCGAACGCGATACAATGCAGCAGGTAAGAATCCCGATCGCCGACGTAAGAAAGTATATCGAAGAACGCATATTCTTCTGATCAAATGAGCCGTTATGGACATTAAAGCGAAAGTCGAAGAGATTGTGAACAAGGTGAAAAACGACAAGGATTTTGCCGCAAAGTTCACATCCGACCCCGTTAAGGCAGTTGAGGGAGTTCTAGGGATAGACCTCCCCGACGACCAGATAAACGCGCTCATTGAAGGCGTTAGGTCGAAGATCTCCGTTGACGATATCAAGGACAAAATCGGCGGGCTTTTCGACGGACTGAAATGATCCTATACAAGCACGAACGCGCACCTTAC
>USOZ01000226.1 GCA_900556525.1 uncultured Oscillospiraceae bacterium
GACGGAAAAATCGTCGGCGGGGATATTTCTACCGCTGCGCTCGACGGGTTTATGGTCGGTCTGCCGAAAGCGTAATCAATCGTTCTGCGGAGCGTCGAGAGAGGCGGTTATCCCGCGTTCGGAGAGATACTGCGCCACGTCGGAGGCGCTTTCGGCGCGGTACCCGCTTTCGCGGACGGCTGAGCAGACCGCGACGAAAGCCGCCGCGGCAGCTGCCGATATGGCGATAACTGCGGTAAAATTCTTTTTTTTCATGAAAAAAACGCTCCTTTCGGTGCATAATCCGACAAAAATAAATATATTCCCTGCATTATATGAGAAATAATAAACAAAAATTATTCGTGACAATAAACAAAATAGACAAAAATTTTTAAACAATGGCGGTTAAAATCCGCCGTTTGGTGTAAAAAGCACTCTTTTTTGTTGATATTTACCACAAAAGAGGGGCAATCTTTGGGGGCTTTTATCGGCATTAGTCATTTTACATAAACCGCCCAAACAAATTTTAGTCAATTAGGTACTTACATTTTCGCGCATTTTTTGGTATTATATATGAGTAAAATCATTATCCACAGGAGGTCACTTAAATGGCAAGTTTATCACTCAGAGGCATATATAAGCGCTACCCCGGCGGCGTTGTAGCGGTTTCCGACTTTTCCATGAACATCAAGGATAAGGAATTCATTATCCTCGTTGGTCCTTCCGGATGCGGTAAATCCACAACCCTCCGTATGATTGCAGGTCTTGAAGAAATTTCCGAAGGTGAATTATTTATCGGCGACAGACTCGTAAACGACGTTGCTCCTAAGGACAGAGATATCGCGATGGTTTTCCAGAACTACGCTCTTTATCCTCATATGACCGTTTTTGAGAACATGGCATTCGGCTTAAAGCTCAGAAAGGTTCCGAAGGACGAGATCAAGAAGCTCGTTGAAGAAGCTGCAAAGATTCTCGACATCGCTCACCTGCTCGACAGAAAGCCGAAGGCTTTATCCGGCGGTCAGCGTCAGCGTGTAGCTTTAGGACGTGCGATAGTTCGTGATCCTCAGGTATTCTTACTTGACGAGCCTCTTTCAAACCTCGACGCAAAGCTCCGTGCGCAGATGAGAACCGAGTTATCCAAGCTCCATAAGAAGCTCGGTACAACGTTCATCTATGTAACGCATGACCAGATCGAAGCTATGACGATGGGCGACAGAATCGTAGTTATGAAGGATGGTTATATCCAGCAGATCGACTCGCCTCTTAACCTTTATGAAAACCCCGTAAACAAGTTCGTTGCAGGCTTTATCGGCACACCTCAGATGAACTTCATCAACGCTAAGCTCATCATGGTAAACGGCAAGTACACCGTAGAATTCGGTTCCGAAGATACCAAGACCTCCAGAGGAAGAAAGTTCTACGTTGAACTTCCCTCCGCTAAGGTTGACGCTGAAGCTCTCAACTACTATGTTGATAAGGAAGTTATCCTCGGCATTCGTCCCGAAAGCATTCACGATGAGGAAATGTTCCTCTCCGCTGCTTCCACCGGTATTATCGAAGCAAACGTAGACGTAACGGAAATGATGGGCGCTGAAACTTACCTTTACCTCACCTGCGAGGGTATTCCGATTACCGCTCGTGTATCTCCTCGCTGCGCAGCTCGTCCTCAGGACGTAGTAAAGCTCGCTATCGACCCGAATAAGATTCACCTGTTCGACGCAAACGACGAGCACGCAATTCTTTCTTAATCGAATTTGCCCGAAAGCCGTACCTTTTTTGGTGCGGCTTTTGTTTTTCGGAGGACAATTATGATAATAACTGCACTTACCTGCGCCTGCGCAGATGTTTTTGAAAACGGAAATGTATATCCCGGCGGAGAGGCATTGAACTATGCCTGCGCGGCTAAAAATGCCGACCCCGAAGCGCAGGTCTGCCTTATCGGCGCTGCGGGAGATGACGAGTATGAAAAGCTCATTCGCCGTACAGCCGCCGAACACGGCGTTGATATGTCGCATTTTTATACGCTTAGCGGTAGTACCGCGCGTAATATCACATACCTGACCGAGGACGGCGATCGCTATTATAAGCCCGATTCGTGGGACGGCGGGGTTTACAGTGGGTTTATTCCCTCGGAGGAGGACGACAAACTTATTCTCGGGTCGGACGTTGTTCACACGACAGTCACCTGCCCCGCGTTCGCGCACGCGGCAGCGCTGAAAAAAAGAGGAAAATTCCGCTTTTCGGTCGATTTTGACAATACGCGCAATTTCAGCGATTTTGAGGAATATTTTGCGGACATTGACTTCGCTTTTATGAGCGGCGACGAGGCTGTTTGCCGAAAAGCGCAGGAATTATCCGAGAAATACGGCGGAATATTTACCGTGACGCTTGCCGCAGAGGGCAGCAGAAGTTATTTCCGCGGCAGAGAACACATCTGCGCGGCGGAAAAGTTCGGCGAGGTCGTTGATACGACGGGCTGCGGCGACAATTTTCAGGCGGGCTTCGCGGTCGATTTCATGCTGAACAGGGATATTTCGTCCGCACTTCGCGCGGGAAGCCGATGCGCGGCAAAGGTTCTCGGAATTTACGGCGGAATTCCGCAAAAAGGAGTGTAAAATGACAGACATTGAAAAAAATAAAGAAGAATTTATCGAAATTTTTCGGGCGAATATAACCCGCGAGGGTTCCGATAAGCTGCTCGATTACCTTATAAATAAATGTGATTTTTTCATCTCGCCCGCAAGCACGCGTTTTCACGGTTCATACGACGGCGGGCTGGCGCAGCATTCGCTCAACGTGTACCACTGCCTGAAGGATTATCTTTCGCGCCCGAGGGTCAGGGAACTGTACAAAATGAGCTATTCGGAAGAAACGATCGCGATTTCGGCGCTTCTGCACGATCTTTGCAAAACCGATACATACAAGCGCGATTTCCGCAACGTCAAAAACGAAGCGGGCGTTTGGGAGCGCGTTCCGACATACAGAACAGAGGACGAACTTCCCTACGGTCACGGCGAAAAATCGGTCTACATGATAAGCGGCTTCATGCGCCTGACGCGCGAAGAAGCTATGGCGATCCGCTGGCACATGGGCTTTTCGGGACCCGAGGATAACAACCTTGTGGGGCGTGCGCTTGAAAAATACCCGCTCGCGTTCGCGCTTGCGACGGCGGACATGGAAGCCTCTTATTTCCTCGAATAATAATCGTTTTGCGGTCAATACTTTTGATGAATAATGCTAATCACCAATAAAACTATAGAAAAAAATCTTCGTATAACCTCTATATACAAGATTATACTCGATTTTTTGTATAGTTTTTGATTGGTGCTGAGCATAAGACGCAAAAGGAGAACGAAAATGGCGACAATTACCATAAATGAGGACAATTTTGAAAAAGAGGTCATCGGCTCGGAGCTGCCCGTGCTGGTGGATTTTTACGCGAGCTGGTGTATGCCCTGCCGAATGCTTGCACCCGTGCTTGAATCGCTCAGCGCTGAACTTGACGGAACGGTGCGTATCGGCAAGGTGAACGTCGGCGACGAACCTGAGCTTGCGGAGCGCTATCATATCCGCAGCGTTCCCACTATGCTGCTCTTCCGCGGCGGAAGCGTCACGGACACACTTGTCGGCGCAGTCGGCAAGGAACAGATCCTCGGCGTACTCGGCGGAACCCGCAAGCTCTGATTCACGCTTAACCGGCGCACCCCGTGCTTCCCGCCCAC
>USOZ01000227.1 GCA_900556525.1 uncultured Oscillospiraceae bacterium
GGCGGGCTTATATGCGTGCGGCAGAATCTCACGAAAGAGGAAATGCAGCGCATTTCGGCGGAACTTTCGGAAATTGACCCGAAAACCGAGCTTATTATGGGGATCTCCGAACCGCACACGGGCTATGGCTTTATCTCGGAATGTTACGAACAGGCGGCGCAGGCGTTCAGAGCGGCAGCCGTTCTCGGAGAAAAAGCCGTTCACTACCGCGATATAGGCGCGCTCGGGCTGCTGTTCGCGATAAACGACAAAAAAGTGATAAAACGCTTCTGCGACAGCGTTCTCGGCGCGCTTTTGAGGTACGACGAGATAAACGGAAGCGACTGTGAAAAAACTCTTCTGGTTTATCTGGAAAGTAATTGCAGCCTCCAGAAAACCGCAGAAATACTCGGTATCCACCGCAACACGGTGAACTATAAAATCAAGAACATAAAGGCGCTCCTCGGAACGGAATTTTCAAACGAGGATAAAATGAACCTTATGCTCGCATATCGCGCAAAACAACTTATCGGCGAAGCAAATCAGCCGGAAATTTCATAACGAAAGGAAGTTACAGCTATGAACGGACAGGAAATCAAGGAAATGCAGGTAAAATACAACCTACAGTCGTGGTCAAAACAAAAAGGAATAAATCCCATACCGATCGAAAAGGCGGACGGCATTTATATGTGGGATTTCGACGGAAACCGCTATTCGGATATGTCGAGCCAGCTCGTTAATCTGAACGTCGGTCACAACTGCCGCCCCATTATCGAGGCGATAAAGGAACAGGCGGAGAAATATTGCTACCTCTCGCCGAGCTACGGAAGCGAACCCCGCGCAATGCTCGCAAAAATGGTCGTTGACCTTATGCCCGACAACATGGGAAAGGTATTTTTCACCAACGGCGGCGCGGACGCAAACGAAAATGCGGTAAAGATCGCGAGAATGTTCACGGGGCGCAACAAGATCTTCTCACGCTACAGAAGCTATCATGGCTCAACATTCGGCGCGGGCAACCTCACGGGCGAACCCAGACGCTATCCGCTTGAACCCGGTATCCCCGGCTTCGTAAAGTTCTTCGACCCGTACATTTACCGCGAGCCTATCCACTTCGCAAGCGAAAAGGAGGCTTCGGATTACTACGTTGCAAAGCTGCGCGAGCAGGTAATATATGAAGGACCCGAAAGCGTTGCCGCTATCGTTATGGAAACAATTACAGGTTCTAACGGCGTTATTATCCCGCCCGAGGGATATTTACAGGGCGTGCGGAAGATCTGCGACGAGTTCGGTATCATGATGATATGCGACGAGGTAATGGCAGGCTGGGGCAGAACGGGAAAGATGTTCGCTTTTGAGAATTTCGGCGTAAAGCCCGATATCGTTAGCTTCGCAAAGGGCGTTACCTGCGGATATGTCCAGCTCGGCGGCGTAGTCGTAAGTAAGGAGATCGCAGCATACTTCGACGACCACCTGCTTTCCTGCGGACTTACATACAGCGCGCACCCCCTCGCCTGCGCAGCGGGCATCGCCTGCGTAAACTACTATAAGGACGCGAACATTCTCGAAAATGTAAACCGCGTAGGAAAAGTCCTCGGAAATATTCTCGAAGAGCTTAAAGAAAAGCACTCGTGCGTCGGCGACGTAAGATATATCGGCTTATTCAGCTCGATAGAGCTTGTAAAAGATAAAGCGACAAAAGAACCCCTCGTTGCCTACGGAAAAGACCCCGAGGGCAGAATGCGCAAGATAATCGGCGCTCTGAAAGCGAAAGGCTTCATGACCTATTCACATGAGAACATGATATTCGTTTCACCTCCGCTCATCATCACGGAAGACCAGATCCGCGAGGAAATGGCAAAGGTCGACGAAGTTCTTACAGAGGTTGACAGGACAATATGACAGGAGGTATCGGAAATGGCAAACCTTTATAAAAACGCGGGTACGGCGCGGCTTTCGGACTATATCCAAACCGACCGTTTCCGTACCGTTTTGCCGGAACACAGGCACGCAGAGGGCGGTATCTCGGAAATACCCGTCGAAATCCATATGAAGCCGCCATTTGCCGAGAAACTGAGCTTTTATGTGCCGTGGGACGGAATAGTTTACGGCTATGTCCGCGGAAAAAATGATATTATCGGGAAGCTCGGCGGCTTCTCGGGGCTGAAGCATATCACGATAAACGACTGGGACGATAAGTTCCTCATGGTTTTCGAGAGCGGAAGCGAAACCGACGAGCGTGCGTTCTTCGTCGGCGGCGACGAGATATTCACCCTGCTTGAAAACTGCCGCAGAGTTCCCGAACAGGCGTCAATAAAGTAAATTTTATTCAGAAAGGAAGTATTTTTATGTATACGTGCAGCAAGGAAAGAATGGAAGACAAGATCAAAACGTTCAGCAAGTTCGGCGACGCCGGACACGGCGGAATTACCCGTTATTCGCTTTCGCCCGAAGCTATCATGGCGCGCAACGAGTTCATCAAGCGCATGAAAGCTATCGGCGCGGAAATTGAGATCGACGACGTTGCGAATATCTATGCAACGCTCCCCGGAACAGACCCCGACGCGAAGCGTATCGTAATGGCTTCGCACTGCGACTCCGTAAAAAACGGCGGTAACTACGACGGTATCCTCGGCGTAATGTCCGCTATGGAGGTTCTCGAAACTGTAGCGGAAAAGAAAATTCCCCATAAGCACCCGCTTACCGCAATGATCTGGACAAACGAGGAAGGCTCGCTCTATCCGCCCGCAATGATGTGTTCGGGTATCGTCTGCTACGACTATCTCCCCGAGGATATACGCAGTAAGTTCAAGTATGAAGACATGATGCAGTCCAAGAGCATTCTCGACAGCTCAAAAACGTTCGGAATGGCGCTCGACGCGTCGGGCTTTAAGGGCGATAAGAAATATCGCCTCTCTCCCGAAAAATACCTGTATATGTTTGAAACGCATATCGAGCAGGGTCCTATCCTCGAGGACGCGGGAAATGACATAGGCGTTGTCGACTGCGTACTCGGAATGTTCAACTACCGCCTGAAATTCTACGGTCAGACCACTCACGCAGGCACTTTCCCAATGCCTAAGAGAAAAGACGCGTTTTTCGCCGCTTCACAGGCGCTCTGCTACCTCCACGAAGAAATTGACAAGCTCGGCTATCCCGAACTTGTTTATACAACGGGCGAGGTCGTTTGTCACCCCTGCGTTCATACCTGCGTACCCGACTTCTTCGACTTCAGCTTTGACGCACGTCACGAAAAGCCCGAAGTTCTCGAAAAAGTTCTCGCAATCGTTAAGAGCTGCGCAGAAAAAACGTGGGCAGGCTGCCGCTGCGAGGTCGTAAGGGCTTGGAACAGAGACACCGTTTATTGGGATAAGAAGCTGGTCGGCTATGTTAAAGCTGCCGCAGAGGAGCTTGGCATAAAGCACCAGTATATCCACTCGGGCGCGGGTCACGACGCACAGTTCGCGGCTTATATGCTCCCGACGACAATGATCTTCGTACAGTCGAAAGACGGTCTTTCGCACTGCGAACCCGAATATTCAAGCCCCGAACACTGCACAGAGGGCGCAAGCGTTATGCTTAACGCCGTTCTTAAAGCTGACGCAGAATAAAGGAGAATATCATGAGCAGGGAATTTCTTATGCCGCGCGTCGTAATAACAGGCGCGGGAGCGCTTGACGGCGCGGCGGCTCCCCTCGCAAAACTCA
>USOZ01000228.1 GCA_900556525.1 uncultured Oscillospiraceae bacterium
GCTTCGGGTGAACCCCCGCACACGCGCGCGATATTCTCGCGCATTTGCATGATGTACGGCGCAAGTTTCGGCTTCTCGGCGGAGATCGTCGCGTCAAGGTTCGAGAGCCGATAGCCGCGCACGCTGACAAGTCCGACCACGCACTCAAGCAGCTTCATACTGTCCGCGCCCTCATATTTTGGGTCGGTGTCGGGAAAATGCCTGCCAATATCGCCGAGGGCGAGCGCCCCGAGCATAGCGTCCATTACCGCGTGAAGCAGCACGTCCGCGTCAGAGTGTCCGAGCAGCCCGCGTTCGTACGGGATCTCGACCCCTCCCAGCACGAGCCGCCGCTGCGGAACAAGCCGATGAACGTCATAACCGTGACCGATTCTTAGCATACCTGCCCCTTTCTCCGCGTAAAGTTCCCCGAGCGGAATGTCTGCGGGAGTCGTTATTTTAATGTTTTTGGCGGAGCCTGCGGCGATCTTCCCCCTGACCCCGAGCCTTTCGGCAAGCCCCGCGTCGTCCGTGACCGCGCCGCTTATTCCGCACATTTTTTCGTAGAGGTCTTTTTTGAACTCCTGCGGGGTCTGAGCGGCGAAAAGACTGCTCCTCGGCGGAGTTGAGGTGACAATCCCGTTTTCGGCTGTTTTTATCGTGTCAGTAACAGGAATTGCAGCGATAGCCGCGCCCGTTTCTTCCGCTGCCGAAATAACTTCCGAAATAAGCGTAGGTTCGGCGAAAGGGCGCGCCCCGTCGTGAACCGCAACATAGTCCGCCTCGCTGACAAATCCGAACGCGATTTTTGCCGACTCAGCCCTGTCAGCCCCGCCCTCGCAGACGGTTTTCAGCTTTGAAATGCCATATTTTGTGCAAAGTGAAACTATCCCCCGCACATCGTCGGCTTTAGCCGCGATAATTATTTCGCCGATTTCGGGACAATGTTCAAAATTAAGCGCAGAGCGCATAAGAACGGGAATTCCGCCAAGCTCAAGAAACTGCTTGTTCGCGCCGTTCATTCGCGTGGAGGAACCCGCCGCAAGAATTATCGCCGAGCAAATCATTTCTCTGCCCCGCTTTCCGCCGTATGAAATCCGCCGTAAGGATAAAAACGGTTCTTTCCCTCGGAAGCAGCCTTATTCATGGCAAGAACCGCCTTTTCATAAAGTTCGCTGAATGTTTCGCCGTCTTTTTTATATTCAGCCGAACCGATAGAAATTGAAACAGGTATCTTATACGCCCCTACCACTATCGGTGAACGGAACGCCGACAGAATATTTTTCGCCATTTTTTCGGGACGGTGCCAGTCCATAGTGTTGCCCATAAGAACAGCGAAATTGTCATTTCCTATGCGCGATACATAACAGTTCTCAAACTGGTGCGACCAGAGAATACGCGCGATCTGCTGCAAAAGGCGGTTGCCAGTCTCATAACCGTACAGCTCGTTGATTTTTCCCATACCGTCAACGTCGATCGACAGTACGGCAATGCTCTTGACCTCCTCCTCGTTTGCCGCCGAAGCATTGAACTCCGTTTCGAGCGACGAGCGCGTCATGCTGCCCGTAAGGCTGTCATAGCCGTTATTATACATACTGCGAAATTCCTGCTGCTTCTTTTCATTTATGTCGTAGATCATGCCAATGACCTTTACGGCGTGACCGCCCTCCGCCTTAACACAGGTTATCGTGTGGCGAACCCACGTCCAGTCCCCGTTTTTCCGAAGTATGCGGTAGTCATATGTTATACTGCGGTCGGGCATGAAAACAAGATGATCGTAATTTCCGAAACGGTCGTAAAATCCCGCCTTGTTGTCAGGGTGGATAATGTCACCGAACATGGAGCGGTTACGACTGAAAATTCCGTTTACAGGAATACTGAACATTTCGTTCCAGCGCCCGGGATTTACTATGGAATATCTGTCCTCGTCAACGTCGACCTCATAGATTATATCCGAGACCGCCTGCAAAACGAAATGATACATTAAATATTTTTCCTGAACAGTTCTTTCCAGCTCAGCTATTCTGTCCATATCATGAATTGCCGCGACCGCCGCCGCGCCATTCTCGGTCTGTGCAGAGCTTAACCGTATCGTTACCGCAGTAAAGCCCTCTTCCGCGGTGCGTATGCGGGCGTTTACAGAAGCCTCCGAGCCGACATTCGCCATTACGCTGCGCTTTGCCGAACGAAATTCCTCCGCACATTCCGGATCGAGATAACTTATCAGCGGCTCGCCGTTTTTAAGCGTAAACCCCGGGTAGCATTTGCGCCAGCTTTCGGGAATTATGTACAACTCCGCGCCGCGTTCATCTTTCCAGACGATAGCGTCCGTACAGCGTATCGCAGTTTCATAAAGCTCTGAAAGGCGGCTGTTGTTGCTCGCAACCATGCGCTTTCCCGCGATATAATCAAAAGTCCCCGCAAGCATTGCAAAAGGATTTCCGCCCGAAGCGTTCTGAAGTATTTCGCGGTCATCATCACTGAGCGTTCCAACAAGCCTGTTTCCCGCAGAAACCAGCATGTAAAGCTGTTTTTTCAGCCATATAGCCGCAAATACAACCCCGAGCGCAAGAAGCGCCAGAAACACGATTCCCACAGTAAGCAGCACGACGTCATTCCCACCGCGGACTATCATAAGCACTCCCGCCAAAGCAAGCGGAATAAACCCGAAAATTGAACAAACAGTAAGAAACCGCCTGCGAATACGTTTGTACTGTTCCATATAATTCTCCTTTTCAATTCAGTTTGTGTCATTTTAAGGCGATTTCGCCGAGAAACAGCTTTTTCCCGACAAATCCCGCCGCATAAGCTCTCGTTTCAGCGCGCACCGAAACGCGCAGCGCCGCTTTTGCCGAGCCTGCACGCATGATAAGCCGCGCGCGTCCGCACGGCAGAGTCACAGCCGTGCAAACGTGCGGTTCAAGCGCGAACCGTTCATTTCCGACACAAAGGTATATCGTTTCGTCGCTGTATTCCCCGTCCTCGAGCCTGCAAATTTTGAGCGTTCCGTACTCGCGGCGTTTCGCCCCGCTGTCCGCGCAGCGTTCAAATTCCTCAACGTCCGCTCCGTCCCAGAGAATAACTCCGCTCTCCTCGGCAAGCTCGCGCGCCTGCCGTGTAAAAGTCGAATTTGTTATTACCGCCGCTTTTGAACACTTATAATACGGCATTGCAGCGAGCGCCTCCTGCACCGCCTTAACGCCTATCGGACGCGCATAGCGCTTGCACTGGAGAACAGTCCGTTCTCCGTTCAGCATGACCACAAAATCCGCGCCGAAGTCGCCTGTCGTCCGCGTTTCTTCGAGAATTTCGATGCCGTTTTCCGAAAGCAGCCGCGCCGCATACTGCTCAAACTCAACGCCCGTCATTTCGTCGGCGTTTTCCCTGCCGCCTTTTCTGAACGCGAAAATAATCAGCAGGAAAACCACCGCAATCGCGGCAGCTGCACCCAAATAATAAATAATATTCACTTTTTCAGCCGCTTTAGCACCTCGTAGTACAGCGTATAAAGCTCCTGCACGCTGTTTTCGAGGAAGTAATAGTGCATGACGTAGGGGATCGTCAGCGCCAAAAACAGCAGCGACAGCCCCGCAGTCAGCAGCGTCGCGCCGCCCGCAAGTGAGATAAGCGAATACAAGCGCGAAATAAAGGAAAAGCTGGCGGAGGGCGAGCCGCTTTAGCACCTCGTAGTACAGCGTATAAAGCGC
>USOZ01000229.1 GCA_900556525.1 uncultured Oscillospiraceae bacterium
ACGCGTGAGATTTTTCCGCTCCTGTTTCCGAGCAGCAGCCGCAGCGCGGTGAGCGCGCCCATAGCCGCTATGTACGGTATCGACTGCTCAAAGCTCCCGCTCAGCGTATATCCGATCACGGCTCCCACAAATGCAAAAATGCACTCAAGTCCTCTCATTCCCGCTGAAAACGCGGCGGCGAAGGGCGCAGGCGCGCCGAAAAGGCTTGTACAGCCGAGCAGAAAAGCTCCGCCTGCCATAAAAATTCCTCTTAAAAAACCAATATCCCGTTCTTTGAATTCGGAACCGATCTCAATGCTTCGTTCCATTTAACCAAGTCCTTCCTTTTCGGAAGATTTCTTCCGTTTTTGGTTCAATTATACCTTGCGGAAGTCAAAAAGTTTGTCAAAGAATGGGATATGCTATTTATTTTTCGGAAATCGTATTGCAGAGATTTACAAAATCCTGCATTTTAAGTTCTTCGGGGCGCGCAGTCGCCTTAACGCCGCAAAGTTCCATTTTTTTCGCGAGTTCGTTTTTATCAATTCCGAGCGCGGCAGAAAGCGGATTTATCATCTGTTTTCTGCGCTGTGCAAAAGCCGCGTGAACAAGGCGGAAAAAAAGCGTCTCGTCGTTTACGCTGAATTTCGGTTCGTGCGAAATGTCCAGCCGTATGACCGCGCTGTCAACATTCGGCGCGGGCATGAAGCTGCCTCGGTTCACTTTGAACAGCAGCTTCGGCGTGCTGTAATAGTTCACCGCGATTGTGACCGCCCCGGAGTCGCATTCGCGTTCGCCGGGCTTTGCGCAAAGCCGCTCCGCTGCTTCCTTCTGAACCATTACCGTAACCGCCGAGATCGGCAGCCGTTCTTCAAGCAGCCGCATGATAACGGGCGAGGTTATGTAATAGGGGAGGTTCGCGCAGACGTATATTTCTTCGAAGCCGCCGAGTTTTTCAGCGATCAGGCTTTTCAGGTCGGTTTTCATCACGTCCGCGAAAACGATCTCAACATTGTCGTACTCGGCGAGCGTTTCCGACAGGATAGGTTTCAGTCCCTCGTCGATTTCGATTGCGAGGACTTTGTCACAGCGCTCCGCAAGCTCCTTTGTAAGCACGCCGATACCCGTTCCTATTTCTATCGCCGCCGCGCCTTTTTTACAGCCGCCCATTTCGGCGATTTTCGGGCAGACCGACGGATTTATCAGAAAATTCTGTCCGAGCGATTTTGAAAATGAAAATCCGTGGCGCTGAAAAAGCTCTTTTATCGTTCCGATATTCGTTAGCTGCATACGGTACACTCCTCGGTTTTCTCGCGGCTGTCCTTAGACGGCTTGCGCAGTATCGAATTTTTCGGAAAAACCGTATCGCACGGGAAAGTCAGTTTTTCTGTTGCGTGGTTCGCGATTCGCACGCTTTCGCCCTTTTCATTAAACATTTCGGTCGGTGAAAATCTAACGGGTCTCATGCCGGGCGAGAGAATTTCAAGCTCGTCGTCGAGTGTAAAATAATTGCGTTGAGTGAGGTGCATTACGCCGCCGCTGCAATCGGTCACAACTCCGCAGAAGTCGTATTCTCGGTAATATCCGCTGTCCTCATAGTGCTGTTCGGCGTCGCCGTGTTCAAAGAAAAATCCCGTACAGTAGGGTCTGTGGCTGACTTTGTACACTTCCGAGCGCACCCAGTCGGGGGCAGGTTCGTGCTTATACGCTGCGTCAAGTGCGCCTCGGTAGGCGTTCGTTACCGTTGCGACATAGTATGATGATTTTGCGCGACCCTCAATTTTAAGGCTTGTGACGCCCGCTTCGAGAAGCTCGTTTATATGCTCGATCATGCAGAGATCTTTCGCATTGAGAATGTATGTTCCGCGCTTGTCCTCGAAAATTTCAAAGTCCTGCCCGATTCGTTTTTCTTCGGTTATAAAATAGCGCCAGCGGCACGGCTGCGCACACGCTCCGCGGTTTGCGTCGCGGTCGGCGAGGTATTTTGAGAGCAGGCATCTTCCCGAAAACGAAACGCACATAGCCCCATGCACAAACGCTTCGATTTCCATATCGGCGGGAATTTTTTCGCGGATTTTCCTTATCTCGGCGAGGCTTGTTTCGCGGGCGAGAACTATGCGCTTCGCGCCCATTCGGTACAGCTCGTTTGCAGTTTCATAGTTCATTATCCCGACCTGCGTTGACATATGTATGTCAAGTTCGGGAGCATATTTTTTCGTCATTGCCATAACGCCGACGTCGGCAACGATAACCGCGTCAATGCCTGTTTTCTGCGCTTCGCGGATAAATTCGGGGAACTGCTCCGCTTCGTCGTTTGTGGGGACTGTGTTGCAGGTGAGATACACCTTAACGTTCCTGTCGTGCGCAAAATCTACCGCTTTTTTCAGCTCGTCAATGCTGAAATTCTTCGGATTTGCGCGCATACCGAACGCCTGTCCGCCAAGATATACCGCATCGCAGCCGTAATCGACCGCCGCCTCAAGACATTCATAATCCCCTGCGGGGGAGAGAAGCTCTGCCATTTTTATAATTCCTTTCAACAGTTCAGCACCGCACAATTTCAGCGAACTGCGCGGTGCTGTGATTATTCGATTGCGGACTGCGTTTCGGTAAGACCCGCGAGGATAAGGTTCGCTTCGTGCTCGTCATGAGTCGTAGCGTAGAATACCTCACCTGTTTCTTCATTTGCGCAGAAGTAGTAGTAGTTTGTATCTGCGGAATTGAGCACCGCGTCGATCGCGTCAAGCCCGGGGCTGCATATCGGTCCTGCGGGAATACCCTTGCAGATATAGGTGTTGTATGCGTCGGAATAGCGCCGCAGCCGCGCCGCGTCAGTCACAAACGGCTTTATATTATTTTCGACATAAAGCGTGGTAACGTCCGACTGGAGATACGGAAATTCCTCCGAATTGCGTATTCTGTTGAGGAAAACGCTTGCAACATAGTACATATCATCAACGCTCGCCGCTTCTTTCTGAACCATTGAAGCAAGTGTTATCACCTCGTCGAGCGTCATGTTCATTTCGCCCATTTGCTTGTACATGACCTTCGTTATTTTATCGTTGAAGTTTTTGTACATTTTCTTCGCAGCGTCTTCGGCGTTTTCGATTTCCTTTTCGCGCTGGGCGGCTTCCGCCTTGTCCTGCTCCTCTTTGGATTCATAAGTTATCTTCTCGGCGTCAAGAACCGCATAGAATTCGTAGGTATCCGGGAAGAGATATCCCTCGAGCTGATTGAATTTTGAGGATTTTGTGCTGAGTCGGCGTTCAAAATCGTAGTTGTTCTGAATGGTCTTATAATATTTTTCAAAGTCGCTTGCATAGCACACCTTGTTTTCTTCGAGCAGTTTCCCGATATCCTCGGCGGTCATGCCCTCGGAAATGCGTATCGTGACGGTTCTATTATCCTCGGAAACGCTCTGGAGAGTTTTAAAGATCGTCATATACGACATAGTTGAGCTAAGTGTATATTTTCCCGGGTAATAGCTGTTTTTCTTGCCCGTAAAATCTGCAAATTCTTTGAAAAATTTCGCGGATTTGATTATATTGTTTTCTTGAAGTATCGCCCCCACAACTTCGGTTGTGGCGTTCTCCGGGATTTCAATGTCAAGTTCAAATTCCGTAGGTGCAATACCCGTCATATCGAGCGCAAATGTTACGATATATGACGAAAAATA
>USOZ01000230.1 GCA_900556525.1 uncultured Oscillospiraceae bacterium
AGTTTCGGGAACATATCAGCGGCGGTTACAACGGCAACTCCCGAGGAAACGACCGTTCCCGAAGAAGCTGACGAAACTGAACCCGAAGATGAAATTGAGGACGATATTGACAGTTCCGACAATGATGACAGCACTTTAACAGAACCCGATGATGATGACGAAAATTCGGAGGAAACGGGCGAAAGCAATGTTGATTCCTCTGCTGATGAAAGCGTTTCGGACGGCAGTGTAATAAGCGGCGAGAGCGACTCAAACCCGAACACGAGCGTGACGCTGAGCATTTCGGCTGTGCTTCTCGCGGGCGCGGCAGCGGTTCTCATGAGAAAAAGAAAGTAAGTGAATATCGGCAAACTGACTCCGTTCCGCGGGGTCAGTTTTTTTGCTGTCATTTGTCGACGCAGATGAACATAAAAATCGCCGCCCTTTCTCAGAGCGGCGAAAATTGTGTTTATACTCAGAACCAATTAAAGACTACACAAAAAATCAAGTACAATCTTGCATATATAGGTTATACGAAGATTTTTTGTCTATAGTTTTATTGATCAGATGAGGCTTCTGTAAAGCTCGGCAATTTCTTCGACAGACGTATCTCTGGGATTGCCGGGGCGGCAAGCGTCGTCGTAAGCCGACTGTGAAAGGAAATCAATATCCTCGGGCTTTACGATCTCTTTCAGATTTTCGGGAATTCCAACGTCTTTCGAGAGCTGTCTTACCGCATCTACAGCGGCTTTTCTGTACTCTTCCTGAGTCATGCTTTCCGTTCCCTTTACGCCCATTGCTTTTGCAATGTCGCGGTATTTTTCACCTGTGCAGGGCGCGTTATATTCCATTACCGTAGGGAGAATTATAGCGTTCGCAACACCATGAGGAGTGTCATACAGCGCGCCGAGCGGGTGCGCCATAGAATGAACTATGCCGAGTCCGACATTTGAAAAGCCCATGCCCGCAACATACTGACCGAGAGCCATGCCCTCGCGTCCCTCGGGAGTATTCGCTACAGCTCCGCGAAGTGAAGCGGAAATAATCTCAATAGCCTTGAGGTGGAACATATCGGAGAGGGCCCATGCCGCCTTTGTAATATAGCCTTCTATCGCATGGGTAAGCGCGTCCATGCCTGTCGCCGCAGTAAGTCCCTTTGGCATGGTGCTCATCATGTCGGGGTCGACAACTGCAACAACGGGAATGTCGTGCGGGTCAACACAGACCATTTTTCTGTCCTTTTCAACGTCGGTGATAACGTAGTTGATAGTAACCTCGGCGGCTGTACCCGCAGTAGTGGGAACTGCGATTATCGGAACGCTCGGATTCTTTGTCGGAGCAACGCCTTCCAGACTTCTTACGTCCTCAAATTCGGGGTTTCTGATAATGATGCCGATAGCTTTTGCGGTATCCATAGAAGAACCGCCGCCGATAGCAATTATATAATCCGCACCGCTCTTTTTGAACGCTTCAACGCCTGTCTGAACATTCTCGATAGTCGGGTTCGGCTTAATGTTTGAGTAAATTTCATAAGCAAGACCTGCGTTGTCCAGAATGTCGGTTATCTTTTTTGAAACGCCGAACCTGATAAGGTCGGGGTCGGAGCATACAAAAGCCTTTTTAAAGCCTCTGTTCTTTGCCTCGTCGGCAACAGCGGAAATCGCTCCCTTTCCGTGATAAGATGTCTCGTTGAGTACAAAACGATTTGCCATAATTTTCAGTTCCTTTCTATATTTTTTGTCCGGTAGGACATTATTACCCTTCTAAATTTGAAATCGCGGTAGTTTCTCCGACGAGAACAGATAACTCGTGCATCGCCTCGACCATTTTTTCCATACCGTTGTGAACAGATTTTATCTGAGCATTTATATCCGTCATAGACTTTCTTATATTGTTAAGAGTTTCGTCAATTTCGTCTGCCTGCATTGTATTTTTGCCTGCAAGGTCGCGAACCTCCTGAGCTATGACATTAAATCCCGCGCCTGCTGCGCCCGCGCGCTTTGATTCAATAGAAGCATTGAAGCTTATAAGGGTGAGCTGTGTTGACGCATTTTCTATTGTTTTTACGATACTGTCCGTGCTTTCGACCGCCTTGACCGATTTTGCCGCGGCTTCTTTAATTGCGCTGAAACTTTCGGCAAGCTGAGATATTGTGGCGCTTGTGTCCGAAATTTTCCCCTTAAGCATTTCGACGTGTTCTCCGACGCGCTGGGAGCTTAGTGCGATTTTCTGCGCTTCTTCTGCGGCGAGCGCACGCTTATACCCAACATCGGACAGCGCGTTTGCCATTTGATACATAAGATTTGCCGCCGCTTCGATCTGTTCTTTCGGAACAATTTTGATTTTTCGCAGCGCGGCTATGTACTCATCGGGGTCAACGTTTATTTCCTTTGCGATATGTCGGAACTTCTCTTCGTCAGGTTCTTCGGGCAGGACTTGCCCGCCGATAAGCGAGCCGATATGTTTTCCGTTTACAATAATCGGGGCTGCGAAGTCCATAAGACCGCCGTGGCAGTAATATACCGAAGGACGACCCGTGCGGCTTGCTTCTGCGCCGCCTTGAAGGTCGCATTTAACGCACCTTTCGCAACCGATTTTGGATTTTCTCGTAAGGTTCATGCAGAAATCGGTAAATCCGCTGCCCTCGGTGACTGACCCTGTATCATCTGTCGCAATGGCAGCCATTCCCGTTGCGGCGGAAAACGCGTCCTGAAGCGACTGGAGCGTGCGTTTATCAATAACATCAAGAAGTGAAAGATTTTCAATATCCATATTAAAAAATTCTCCTTTTTGAAATTACTTTTATAACATTATACACAATTTTTTGCAAAAAATCAAGAACTTTTATGAAATTTCACAACGTTTTCAAGCAGAGATACAATAGAAATTCCGAATTGTAATTGGCAGCCATTGCCAAAATGTACGGAATGGTTTGGGCTTTCGGGCGTGTTAGCGTCGAACTGAAACAAATAAAAAATCCCGATGATGAAACAAAGTTCATTGTCGGGATTATACTTGCTTTAATGTAGCCGAGAAAAGCCTATCGCCGCATATCGTTTTCGCACTTATTACTGCCCGTAATAAGCGTTTGCGCCGTGCTTGCGCAGGTAGTGTTTGTCAAGAAGCTCCTGCTGCATTCTGCCTGCTGTCGGGGCTATTGTCTGCGCGTGATAATTCATGAACGCGACCTCTTCGAGAACGACCGAATTGTGTACCGCCTCATGAGCGTCCTTTCCCCAAGCGAACGGACCGTGATTTTTTACGAGAACGGCAGGAATAGTCATCGGGTCGATACCCACGAACGTTTCGATTATGACATTTCCCGTTTCCTTTTCATATTCGCCGCGTATCTCCTGCGGCGTCATTGCGCGGGTGCAGGGAATCTCGCCGTAAAAGTAGTCGCCCTGAGTTGTTCCCATGGGCCGGATCCCAACTCCCGCCTGAGCGAAGAAAGTCGCCCAACGGCTGTGGGTGTGAACTATTCCGCCTATGTTTTTGAAAGCGCGGTATAGCTGGAGGTGCGTGGGCGTGTCGCTTGAGGGCTTCCATTTTCCCTCGGCAACCTTTCCCGTTTCAAGTTCAACTACGACCATATCTTCCGCAGTCATGCCTTCGTAAGGCACTCCCGACGGCTTTATTGCTAAGGAAGCGCTGAATAAATCGCGGCA
>USOZ01000231.1 GCA_900556525.1 uncultured Oscillospiraceae bacterium
CTACAACGGAAAGCTGCGCTCCGCAGAAATTCTCCTCCTATACCTACGCCGCCCGAAAGGTTGATAAAGCTGAGCTTTACGCCTGTTTTTTCCTTTATTTCAACGGCAGCCTTGAACATTATCTTAGCGAGAACGGGGTAGTAATCGTTGGTAAGAGTGTTGCTTGCGAGGAATGCGTGCATACCGAAATTCTTTGCGCCCTTTTCCTTTAAAATGCGGTATCCCTCGATTATTTGGTCGTGCGTGAAGCCGTATTTCGCGTCCTTGGGAGTGTCCATGACGTTTCCGGTTTCGCTGGTCTTAAATTCCCCGCCGGGATTATAGCGGCAGCATATCGTTTCGGGAATTCCGCAAAGCTTATCGAGAATTTCAATGTGAGTGAAATCGTCGAGGTTGATTATCGCGCCGAGCTTCCGCGCGAGGAGAAAGTCCGCGTCGGGAGTTTCGTTTGAGCTGAACATTATGTCGTGTTCTTTTGCGCCGACCTTATCGGAAAGCATAAGCTCGGTGTACGAAGAACAGTCGAATCCGCAGCCCTCTTCCATGAGGATTTTCATGATGAACGGGTTGGGCGTAGCCTTTACCGCGAAATATTCGCGGAAGCCCTTGTTCCACGAAAAAGCCTGCTTAAAGCGGCGCGCATTTTCGCGGATCCCCTTTTCGTCGTAGAGGTGAAAGGGCGTGGGGTACTGCTTGATTATTTCTTCGAGCTTTTCCTTTGTGGTGAACGGAGTTTTCATGGTGATTGTTCCTTTCTTTTTTATTTTTTTACATTTACACATTCATATATTTCGCGAGGAATTTTACGGACAGGTCTATCCATGTTTTGCAGTTGTCCTTAAAGAACATATCGTGCCAGCCCGTAACTTTATCGCAGGTCGAAAGCCCATGCGGTCCCTCGTCGAACATATGCAGTTCGCACGGAACGCCGTTTGAAACGCAGGCTCTCGCCATTACAAGGCTGTTGTGCGCGGGAACGCAGTCGTCGTTAGCCGTACACCAGAGGAAAATAGGCGGAGTTTTCGGCGTAACGCGGTTTTCGAGCGAAAGGCGCGAAAGGTCGGCGTGGGAAGCGTTTTCGCCGAGAAGTACGCGGAACGAGCCTTCGTGCGGAGCGGTTATACCGCTTATTACAGGGTAGGAGAGGATCGCGGCGTTCGGGCGTATGTCCTCGGGCGAACAGCCGAGAGCTTCGGTTATGCCCTTATCTCCCCACATTGTCGCAAGGCAGCCTGCGAGGTGACCGCCCGCGCTTGCGCCCCAGACGGCTATTTTATCCTTGTCAATGCCGAACTCGTCGGCTCTTGCGCGGATTTTGTACAGCGCGTATGCGGCGTTGATGAACGCGGCAGGGTATTTTTTATTGCAGGTGTAGTAAAGCACGAATGTGTTGTAGCCCTCCGCGGCATAATGCATGGCGATAGGCTCGGCTTCGCGCTCGGAGCAATATTCGTATCCGCCGCCGGGGAAAATAAGTATCGCGGGGCGCTTTTTGCACCATTCAAGGCTTTCTACCTGATCGAGCAGATACGCTTTCATGTAAACTGTTTTTTCATTATTCAGATAAAAGGTTTTGATATTCATAGCTTTTTCCTTTCAAGAAATGCATATTCCAAAATTATTATACTATATTATTCCGTTTTTTTCAACAAAATTTGAAAAATAGCGGAAAAATTTTAAAAACCCCTTTTCTTTTTCGGGAATATGTTATATAATAATAAAATAGTATATTGCGTCCGAAAGGACGTGCAATTTCAAGGAAGGAATGGTCAGGCGCATGGACAAGCTCAGGGTACAGGTCAATGGACGCGGCTACTACTTAAAAACCGATAAGCCGGAGGAAGTACTTTCGTTTGCGAAGAAATTTGAAGATGAGATTTTATATATAACCACGAAAATGCCCGGAATAAGCGAGGCGGAGGCTACCGCGCTTTCCGCGCTGCTGATTATGGGCGACGCGCTCAAAAAGGAGAGAAGCGACGAGGATTCCGCGCTTATCGAGGAGCTTACGGGAAAAGTCGAGGTGCTTGAGGAGCGTATCGAAACGCTTTCAAAAGAGCTTCTCATACACAATGAAACAGAAGCGCAGCTCAACGCGGAAATCGCTCAGCTCAAGGAAAGCGGCGACGCGCTCGCACAGCAGCTTTCGGGGGCGCAGGAACAGGGTCGGGCGCTCAGCGAGCAGTGCAGCGACAACGAAAACACTATTGCCGACGTAAAATCCGCGCTTTCTTCCGCGAATAAGATAATCGCCCAGCTCAATACCGAAAAGCTCACCGAGGTCGCCGCGAACGAGGCGCTCAGAAACGAGCTTGAGGCGGCGCAGGGACGGCTTGAAAATGCGACAAAGACGATAGCGGAGCTTAACGGCAGACTTACGAAAATGGAGATACATACGTCCGTGAACGATGACGGAACGCCTGTTCCCGAGGAGCTGAAAAAGCTGCGGCAGGAAAAAGAGGATCTCGAGATCGAACTTGCGATAGCGAACGAGGAGATCGAAAAGCTGCGTGCCGGCGCGCAGAAACCCTCGCCCTCCGACGAAGAGCTTGGCTCGAAAATCGCGGAATATGAAAAGAAAATTCGCCAGCTTGAAGCGCGCGCTTCAGAAATGGACAAGCTGCGCTCGATACTTGCCGAAACGGAGCAGTCTGTACGTCAGAAGTGCGACGAAAAGGAAAAGGAAAACGACAAGCTGCGTAAGATACTGAAAAATTACGAAAGCTCATACGGCATATGTATGTCGAAAAAGGAGGAGGAGATAATCGCCCTTCAGAACGAGCTTGAAAAACTTAAAGAACAGATGGGCACGGACGGCGAGAAGCTGAACGGTGCGTATGTTCAGACCACTTTTGAATCATGATCGAAATTTTAGCGCCATGCGGCGGAGAGGACTGCCTGCCCGCCGCGCTTAATACGGGAGCAGATGCGGTTTACTTCGGTACAACCGCTTTTTCTGCGAGAAAAAATGCAAAAAATTTTACGCCGGAACGGGCAGAAGAGGCGATTCGTCTTTGTCACGCTTCCGGCGTTAAGGTTCATGTGACCATGAACACGCTGCTTTTCGACGACGAACTTTCCGAGGCGGTGAGGACTGCGCGGCAGCTTTACGAAGCGGGCGCGGACGCGCTTATCGTGCAGGATCTCGGACTTGTAAGGCGGCTAAGAAACGAACTTCCCGATATGCCTTTGCACGCTTCCACGCAGATGACGATAAATTCGGCTTCTGGCGCGGAATTCGCCAAAAAAGCGGGCTTTAGCCGAGTTGTTCTTGCGCGCGAAATGTCGTTTAAGGAAATCGCCGAGGTCGTGAACAATGTCGATATTGAAACCGAAGTGTTCGTTCACGGCGCGCTCTGCGTGTGCCTGAGCGGGCAATGCCTTATGAGCGCGATGTACGGCGGCAGAAGCGGCAATCGCGGACTTTGCGCGCAGCCCTGCCGACTTGACTTTTCCTATGGCGACAGGCACAGCGTTCTCTCGCTGAAAGACCTCTCGGTCATTCGCAGACTGCGCAAACTCGACGGCTTGTCGTAGAGCCGCTGAAGTTCGCGCAAAACGCCTGCCGAAGCGGCTACGTCGTCTTTCGTGCGAACGCCCTGCATATCTTGGACCTCGGCAAAGATAGAGGGGAGAA
>USOZ01000232.1 GCA_900556525.1 uncultured Oscillospiraceae bacterium
AGGAGCAGCACATCACCATCACCGCCTCCTCCAACATGTCCAAGGAGGACATCGACAAGGCCGTCAAGGAGGCCGAGATGTTCGCCGCCGAGGACGCAAAGCGCAAGGAAGAGGTAGACGTGCGCAATCAGGGCGACCAGATGGTATATCAGACCGAAAAGACCCTCTCCGAGATGGGCGATAAGCTCGACGCCTCCGACAAGTCCGAGGTCGAGAGCAAGCTCGCCTCCCTCAAGACCGCGCTCACCGGCACCGACACCGCGGCCATCAAGTCCGCGACCGAGGAGCTGACTCAGGAGTTCTACAAGATCTCCGAGAAGCTCTAAGCACCTCGTAATAATCTCGTTTTTCTGCATATCAGTCTGAGTTTTTCTCAAGCGCCTTGCTCTTGAGGTAAGCGTTTATAAATCCGTCAATGTCTCCGTCCATTACCGACTGGATATTGCCGACTTCATAGCCCGTTCTGTGGTCTTTAACAAGAGTGTACGGCATGAAAACGTAGGAGCGTATCTGCGCGCCCCACGCGATCTGAAGCTGTTCGCCCTTAATATCGGCGATCTTGTCGAGGTGTTCTCTTTCCTTAATTTCGACCAGCTTTGAAACAAGCATTCTCATAGCATATTCGCGGTTCTGGAGCTGGCTTCTCTGCGTCTGGCACGCGCAGACAATTCCCGTAGGCTTATGGATAAGGCGTACCGCCGACGACGTTTTGTTTACCTTCTGACCGCCTGCGCCACTCGAACGGTAAACTTCCATTTCAATATCTTCGGGACGAATATCTACCGTCGTATCTTCGTCGATCTCAGGCATTACCTCAAGGCTCGCGAAACTGGTGTGGCGTCTGCCCGAAGCGTCGAACGGAGAAACGCGGACAAGACGGTGAACGCCGTTTTCCGACTTCAGGAAGCCGTATGCGTTAAGCCCCTCGATAAGAATTGACGCGCTCTTTATTCCCGCTTCTTCGCCCTCAAGGTAGTCAAGCAGCGAAACCTTGAAATTATGGCGCTCCGCCCAATGATTGTACATTCTGTAAAGCATTTCGACCCAGTCCTGCGCCTCGGTCCCTCCTGCGCCCGCATGGAACGTGAGGATTGCGTTCTTGCTGTCGTATTCGCCCGAGAGAAGCGTTACAAGTTTCTGCTCTTCAAGCCCGCGCTTAGCGTTTTCGGCAAGCTCTGTTATCTCGCCGAGCATTGATTCGTCCTCTTCTTCGTTGGCAAGTTCCGCCATTGTGAGAACGTCGTCAAAATTTTCGGCGAGCTTTTCATACTGAGCAACCTTCGCTTTAAGTCCGCCCATTTTCTGTAAAATTTTCTGAGAATTTTCACTGTCGTTCCAGAAATCCGGCTGTGCCGACTGCTCCTCGAGCTTTGCGATCTCCGCTTTCAGATTATCCAGATTAAGCGCTGCGGCAAGCTCTTTAAGCTGGGGTTTAAGCCCCTCAAATTCAAGTATTATTTCTTCATATTGCAGCATATCGGTAGTTCCTTTCTGTTTCATACTCAGCACCAATTAAAAACTACAAAAAAATCGAGTATAATCTTGCATATAGAAGTTATATGAAGATTTTTTTCTATAGTTTTATTGGTGATTAGCATCATTCACGCATATATGTATTTATTATACCACAAATGTGCAAATTTGTAAATACATTGCCGCGGATTTTATTTACCGAATAACCTTTTATAAAAAAACTCATTCTGTCTTGACAAATTTTAACAGGTGTGGTAAAATAATTATGATTACAAGATACGATTTTTTAAAAGGGAGCGAAGAATAACATGAAAAAGCAAATAGCAGGCGTTGCTGCGGTAATTTTCGCTGCGGCTGCATTAAGCGTTTCGGCAAGTGCCGAATATTATATCAACACAGAACGTAACGGAAACAGCGTAAGGGCTGAAGTTATCGCGTCGGGAGCAACACTCCCCGCTATTGAATTTACCGTTGAGCTGCCGGATAATATCACGGTCGATGATATCGAAACCGAGAGCGGCGCTTTTTACAACGAAGATAACGGTCGTTTTGCGTGGGCGGGAACAGAAGCGCCCAAGGACGGCACGGTCATGTACTCTATAACATTTGAAACAGAAGATAACGCCATCGGTGAGATTGTCGTTACACCCGCAGACGGATACGAGGACGATATGCCGTCGGTTCTTACCGCCGAGATCGGTGCAGACGACGCCGAAGATGACGAAGAGGACAACGAAGAAAACAACACCGACAACGATAGTGCTGATAATTCTTCCGAAATTGACGCGGGAACCTCCGATGAAGTAATAAAAGTTCCCGAAGATGATTCAAACCCCGCGACAGGCGTTGCGGTAAGCTGCATAGGCGCAGCAATTGCCGCTGCCGTTGCTTTTGCCGCTGCAAAGAGAAACAAGAAATAATTGAAGCAGTCCCGCTGAACAGCCTTGTTCGGCGGGATTTTTTACACGCGCAAAACGGCTCTCCCGAAAAATCGAGAGAGCTGTTTTTATACTGCTTTTCAATAATTATTGATACTTCCATTGTTCCGTACAAAGCTGCACGTCGAACATATGCTTATAAATTCCGTTCGCATTTTTCAGTTCGGCAGGAGTACCTGATTCGGCAACCTTACCGTCTTTCAGCACGACAATTTTATCAACGCCGTCGACTGTTCTCATTCTATGAGCGATTATCAGAACCGTCTTGTCTCTGATAAGCTTTGAAACCGATTCCTGAATGAGCGATTCATTGTCAACGTCGAGCGACGCCGTAGCTTCGTCCATAAGGATAATGGGCGCGTCCTTTAAGAACGCTCTGGCAATGGATATTCTCTGTCTTTCGCCGCCCGAAAGCTCCGAACCGTTTTCGCCTATCATGCTGTTCCACTTTTCGGGCATTTTTTCAACGAATTCTTCACAGTGCGCAAGTCTTGCGGCAGCCATTACTTCTTCGTCGGTCGCGTCTTTCTTTCCTATACGGATATTTTCCATAACCGTATTGTTAAACAGGGTCACATCCTGGAATACTATTGAATACAATGACATAAGTGCCTCAGGATCTATCCTTGAAATATCCATACCGCCTAAAGTAATCCTGCCCTTATCTATATCCCAGAATCTGGATGCAAGCCTTGATATAGTCGTCTTACCGCCTCCGGATGGTCCTATCAGCGCAGTTACCTCTCCCTGCTTTGCGGTAAAGGAGACATCCCGCAGCACCGTCTCGCCGGAGTTGTAGGCAAAGCCCACATGGTCGAACACGATATCGCAGCCCTGATTGGTCAGCTGCTCGCTGCCGGTCTGCAGGGGAGCGTCCAGAATCTCGTTCATCCGCCCCACATTGGTGCGCATGGCAATGACCGCCGCCAGATTCTGCAACGCGCCCTGCATGGGATCGTACATTCGGGATGCCGCCATCAGGAATAGAAACAGGGTCAGTACGTCGATGCTGCCCTGCACCAGCAGCACCGAGCCGGTGAGCGCCACCGAGGCAATGCCCAGCTTGAGCACCATGCCCGCAGAGGACACAAACAGCGCCGTTTCCAGCTCTGCTGCGATGGACTGCTTTTCCACTGCCCGGATTTTGCCGGAAAGACCGGACAGATACCGCTGCTCCGCATTGCTGGCTTTCACCCACTTCATCCCCGGGCTGTTCGGT
>USOZ01000233.1 GCA_900556525.1 uncultured Oscillospiraceae bacterium
CTCCCCCAAGAGTCCACATCGACGGGGAGGTTTGGCACCTCGATGTCGGCTCATCACATCCTGGGGCTGAATTCGGTCCCAAGGGTTCGGCTGTTCGCCGATTAAAGTGGTACGCGAGCTGGGTTCAGAACGTCGTGAGACAGTTCGGTCCCTATCTGCCGTGGGCGTAGGAAATTTGCGGAGCGCTGTCCCTAGTACGAGAGGACCGGGATGGACGCACCTCTGGTGCATCGGTTGTCACGCCAGTGGCATGGCCGAGTAGCTATGTGCGGATTGGATAAACGCTGAAAGCATCTAAGCGTGAAGCCATCTCCAAGATTAGATTTCCCACAGCGAAAGCTGGTAAGACCCCTTGAAGACTACAAGGTTGATAGGCTGCAGATGTACGCACAGCGATGTGTTCAGTTTAGCAGTACTAATAGGTCGAGGGCTTGTCCTCTTTATCGGTTCTTCTTTACATTGTTCAGTTTTGAGGGTACATAAATCGCAAACCGTATCGTTTGATACGGTTTTTTTTCATGTCTTTTGTAAAAAGTATTTTTATGTTTTTTGACATTTTTCCGACTTGTCTGTTTTTTGAATTAATTATTACGGCGTCTGAGTTAGGTTTCAGTCGTGAGCAGATCCACACAACCAATGGTGTGAACCCCTCATGTTAAGGTGCTTGTCCATGGGAATATGTCTTGTGACCTTAATTCCCCTCGGAATTGTCCTATACTTCCCGGAGCGAGGATTTTCAACAGGTCATATAGTTCTCGTTGTTTTTTTGTCAGGGGACTAATAAGATGAGCGGCTGACGACAGGTGAGGATCAAATTGTTTGATCTTATCGAGTTCATTGAGGATTTTTTTCATTGTACAGGTATTCCGGCGCATATAATCCGTCAGGTTGTTGAGCATGTATGCACGGACGATTTGCGCAATAAATGCAACGAAAAGTTTTCCCTGTGTCGTTTCTCCCGACTGTGTGCGAAGGCGCTTCATATCGGTTTCGTTTTTCAGGTCATCAAAGCTTTTTTCGATAACATCCCGACGGCGGTAGATGTCCAATATCTCCGCCGTTGATTTTACAACGGGTATCGCTTTGTAATCGCCTTGCCCGGGAGCTTAAAATACGTTTCCGAGATTATCGCAAAACACGGAGATGAAATCAAAAATCACTCCGCTTATCGCCTCGGACACGGACTTCCGTACGGAAAAAAGTTTGAAACAAACGCACTCGGCTTCCGCATGAATGTGCATCTGTTCTACGATAATGAGAAAGCATTGAAAGAAATCGGTTCTCTTTACGAATTGATAGACTCTCAGGAAGATGACCTCAAAAACATGCAGGAGCCGCCGGGGTGGGTGCGTTGGTTGGATTTGTTTTTTCATTACTTTTCTCATTGATTGTCGGCATAGGAGGCGGTCTTATTGCCGGTCTTATGTAAGCTTGAATGAAACCGGATAAGTCCATTACTTTTTTTTAATGCCATATCGAGATTTCTTGAAATCTTGTGTAAACCTCTGTGATGGTACAGAATAAAGTATCATTTCGGAGGTTTACAATATTTATGGACATAAAAATGTCCGTAAAATGTCCATAAGCGAAAAGCTTGTATACGAATTACTCAGAGAGTGTGACAGCCTTACAAAAGCGGAGCTTGCAACAAAAATCGGAAAAACCGAAAAACCCGTTTACCGTGCAATAAAATCGCTTAAAGAAAACGGATATATTGTGCGTATGGGAACTAATGTTTCGGGGTATTGGAAAGTAATAAAATAACTATATAGCAAATTTATACAATAGCCGTTGCAATTACTTGCGGTGGCTTTTTTTAGATCGGAGGAATGGCATTGGCAGTAAAGATTAACAGAGAAGTACGGGATTAGGGGGATGTAAAAAAGCGATGACCGTATAAAACAGTAAAGAGCTATGCTTTTGCATGCACGGTGGTGTGAGAGGACGGCTGCTCAACTAATAGACAGCCTCCTGCTCGATTCCGTTCCTCATCTTTTTGTCCTGTCCCCTGTGATGAACAATTAAACAGCAGATGGTTTGTTGAAAAAGTGTTTGCGTATGTGATAATTCTTGGAGAGATTAGGGTAGGCTGACGGGCGGCATGGGTTTGAATCCCGTCAGCCTGCAGAGCAGTTTTAACTGAGCCCCGCCTCTGTCGCGTGTTGTCTCGGCAACAGCCGCAACATCGAGAACGGGAGGAATAGCATCCTCATGGACAGTGTAGCGCTTTGTGCCTGCCGTTGACGGGAGTGTATAGACCGTGCCGTCGGGATTAACCGCAAACGTGATCTTTTCGCCGTTGTAAATTTCGTCGACATACGTCACGTTTTCGACAAGCGCGTCTCCCTTGACCTGATTTGTACGGAGGTACATATGATCGTGACCCGCATACACCATGTCGATTCCGAGTTTGTCAATGATAGGCAGCAGCACGTTTCTCATAATGATTGTGTCGGGCTTGTTGATGTTCTTGCCTGCCGAATAGAATGAACGGTGCGCGAGGACTATTTTCCACCGTGCGTTTGAATTTGACATATCGTTTATAAGCCAGTTTCTCTGCGCCTGGCTCATCGGGTACATATCATTCGTGTTGAGCACCGCAAAGTGGGCGTTGCCGTAGTCAAACGAATAGTAAACGCCTTCTATTGATTTGTTTTTGCTCTGATCAAGGCAGAATGTGTTTTTAAAACAATTCGTGTTGAACTTGTTCGTGATGTTGCCGTCGTGGTTGCCCGCAACCGGAACCTGTGTAATTTTATCATTCGCAAAAGCAAAATTTGAAAAATACCAGTCCCATTCTTCATTTGTGTTGTCATTGACATAGTCGCCGAGGTTGATTGTGAACTCTGCGTCCGGCATTGTGTCAAGCGCGCCCTTAAGCGTGAGCGCGGCGTGTGCAAAGTTTTCGTTACTGCTCGCCTGAACATCGGCTATTGTAATGAACTTAAACGCATCGTCGCGGTCGTCGGTAACAAAAGATTTTGCGTCGCTCCAAACGTTTGCGGCTGCGTCGCCGACTCTGTAGGTGTATGCAGTGCCCGCTTCAAGCTCCGTCACTGCCACCTGATGTGAATACTGCTTGCGGTAGAGATTTTCGGTGCCCGAGTATGTTTTTGCGTTTTCAAAGCTTCCGTTAAATTCCGAAGTTTTGACGATCTGAAGATCGGAGCCTGCCTTGCCCGTTGTGAACCAGCAGAAGCCTCTGCCCGTTGCTCCGTCACCGTACATGGTGCAGGATACATTTTTGACGGTATTGTCGGCAGCCGAAGCGACAGCCGCACCGCCTGTAAGCATCAGACAAGCCAAGACTACGGAGAGAGTTTTTTTCAAAACATTTTTCATTTCCGTTCCTCCTGTAATAAGGATAAATTCATATAAAAAGTATATCATCTTCATCGAAAAATGTCAATTTATTTTCGGCAGTAAACAGGCATGCTTCGGATTATTTTTACGGATGTAAAAAAGTGCAATGTGAAAAATGTGCACAATGCACAAAAACCACAAAAAATAAACAAAGATGCTTCTAACAAAATAGTCAAAAAAGTACTTGAAAAAATAAAGTTAATTTACAAAAAAATACGAATTCTAAAAAATCTGTAATTATTTCAAAA
>USOZ01000234.1 GCA_900556525.1 uncultured Oscillospiraceae bacterium
CATTCTGTTCCAGTCGTCGTCGGTTATTGCTCACGCGGCGCGTTTTCTCGAAAGCAATCGCTTCACAACGGGACAGATACTCGGCGTGGACGGCGGTTTTTGCTGACCTGACAGATAAAGGGGGAAATGTCTTGGAAAAATATTTACAGCTTCGGCGCAAACACCCGGAGTTCATATACCACGGCTATGAACTTACCGGCGAGGGCGTCGATTATCACTTCTCTATCGACGAATTTCATTTTTACCCGAAATGGCGCTGGAACGCGGGAATTGTCCCCGAAAATACTGACCGTGAGGCGCTCGAGCGCATTATTTTTTCGCTCGGAATGGCGGAACTTGTGAGCTACTGGAAGTGCGCCTGCCCGCCGACCGTGCGGGTCATGTGCGGCTCGCTCAGCGGCGAACAGATAAACTGGTGGAAGAAGCTATATTTTAACGGGCTGGGCGAATTTTTCTACAAAAACGGCATAACCGCCGACTTCGACAGTTTCATGACGATAATCCCGCAAAAAAGCGAGAGCGAACCGCTTCACGATTTTTTGTCGGAGCGCCGAGGCGCGCTTATACCCGTAGGCGGCGGAAAAGACAGCGTTGTAACGCTTGAACTTCTGAGCGGAATATACTCCGACAACCTCTGCTATATCATCAACCCGCGCGGCGCAACGCTGAACTGCGCACATACGGCGGGATACGGCGACGAAAAAATAATCGGTCCGCGCCGAACTATTGACAAAACTTTGCTTGAACGAAACGCTGCGGGCTGGCTCAACGGTCACACTCCGTTCTCGGCGATAGTCGCGTTTTCGTCCTATCTTTTCGCATTTCTCACGGGTAAAAAATATATCGCTCTCTCGAACGAGAGCAGCGCGAACGAAGCGAACATCGGCGGCACGAAAATCAATCACCAGTACAGCAAAAGCACCGAATTTGAGCGCGATTTCCGCGATTACTGCGCGAAATATCTGCTCCCCTGCCCCGAATATTTCAGTATGCTGCGTCCGTGGAGCGAATGGCAGATTGCGAAAAAATTCGTGACATATCCGAAATATCTTGACATTTTCCAAAGCTGCAACGTCGGCTCAAAAACCGATACATGGTGCGGAAAATGCGCTAAGTGCTTTTACGTTTATATCATGCTCGCCGCGTTCCTCGACGATGAAAAACTGATACGAATTTTCGGCTCGGATATGCTTAACAATCCCGATTTTACCGACCTGTTCAACGGGCTTGTGTTCGCGGATTTCGACAAGCCGTTCGAGTGCGTCGGAACACGCGCGGAGATACAGCTTGCGCTTTACCGTGCTGCAAAGCGTCGTGAAAAGCTGCCGCTGCTGCTGAAGAATTACATTGAGCAGCACCCCGATGAACCCGAAAATCTCGATGATTTCTTCGATAATGACAACTTTGTGCCGGCGGAACTCCTGCCGCTGCTCGGAAAGGACTGATTTTATGCTTAACAGGCTTTCGGACTTTTTTGCGGGAAAGCGCGTGCTTATCCTCGGACTTGGCAGAGAGGGCCGCTCAACGCTTGATATACTGAAAAAAATCCCCTGCACTATCGGTATCGCCGACCGCAATCTCACCGTAACCGACGATATTGCGGATTACGAGCTTTACGGCGGGGAGAATTATCTTGACTGCCTCGATAAGTTCGACATAATCATGAAATCTCCGGGGATCGCCCTGCTCGACAAGGTTTCGGAAAGTGTAAAAAGCAAGATCACAAGCCAGACCGACCTGCTCCTGCGCTTCTGTGACAACACGATTATCGGAATTACAGGCACAAAAGGCAAATCCACCGTTTCCTCGCTGACCTGCCATTTGCTGAAAAAATGCGGGAAGGACGCGGTTCTCGTCGGGAATTTCAGCCGCAGTTCATCTCCCGAAAGGCATATGTCCGCGCTTTCGGTAAGACTTGCGGTAATGACCTCGGCGCGGACAGGTTCGCCGAGCAGTTCCTTGTTGATTATGAGCAGGTCGCTTTCCGTCTGGAAGCGGTAGATGCTTCCGCACCGCCTTGAAAACGTCGGGACATTTGACGGAGTGCAGTACATCAACGACAGCATAAGCACCTGTCCAAGCACGGCGATTGCTGCCGTCCGCTCGTTCGACAAAGTTGACACAATAATAATCGGCGGCATGGATCGCGGCATAGACTACACCGAGCTTGTCGATTTTCTCAATTCAAGCAATATTGAACACATTATTCTTCTGCCCGACAGCGGCTGGCGTATCGAGCCGCAGCTCGACAAGGAAAAGCGCGATATACACAAGGCTTCCGACCTTGCCGAGGCGGTAAGCTACGCAAAAGAGGTCACAAAGGTGCGCTGTCTGCTCTCGCCCGCAGCGGCAAGCTATGGATTTTACAAGAATTTTGAGGAACGCGGCGAGCATTTCCGCAGGCTTGTAAAAGGCGTGGAATAAACGGCAATACGGAGGATTTATGTGCATAATACTAAGCACCAATAAAACCATAGATAAAAATTCCGGTATAACCAATATATGCAAAGATTGCGCTCGATTTTTTGTATAGTTTTTAATTGGTGCTGAGTATAATCTGCGACAGAATTGAACTGATAAAAAGCGGAAATAACCCTTATTTTGTGAAAGAACTTGACACCGGCTACGTCGTTATCGGCGACAATCAGCATTTTAAGGGCTACACTTTATTTCTCTGTAAGGAACACAAAACCGAACTTTTTCATCTTGAAACCGCAGAAAAAATCAAATTTCTTGAAGAAATGTCTATCGTTGCGGAGGCTGTTTCAAACGCTTTCGGCGCAGAAAAAATGAACTATGAGCTTTTGGGGAACGGCGATACTCACCTGCACTGGCACCTATTCCCCAGAAAGAGCGGCGACATTGAAAATTACGGAAATAACGGCAGAGGTCCCGTCTGGTGGTATCCCATGGAGAAAATGTACGCCGACAGCAACCGCCCGAGCCGCGAAGAACTTGACAAAATGAAGCAAAGGCTGCTTTCGGAGTTAAACAAGCTGATCTGTGATGAATAATGCGCATCAAACAAAACACCCGAAAAGAACATTCTTTTCGGGTATTTTTGTTATTCATACCGACGTCACTTTTCGGCTCAGTCGATTTTATCTTCTTCAAAAAGCCGCCCCTGCACGCTCCCGCGCTGTTTCTGGAGCTTATCTATCGCGCCGAGAACCGCTATTTTGTCGCGGCTCCAGAGCGGCGCGAGCAGCTTCTCTTTATCGCCGTCGCCCGTTATCCGCTCGATCACCGTTTCGGGCGGGAGCAGCTCGAGCTGCCTCACCACAATATCAACATACCGCTCTTTTTCAAGCGGCGTATACTCCCCGCGAAGAAATTCCTCGGCAAGCGCCGTGCCGCGTATGACATGGAGCAAATGAATTTTCACACCGTCGGGTCGCAGCGCTCCGAGCCTGCGCGCCGTTTCAAGCATCATTTCATCGGTTTCGCCCGGCAGCCCGTTGATGATATGCACGCATACGCGCAGACCGAACGATCTCAGCAAAGCAAATGCACGCAAAAATTCTTCATAACTGTGACAGCGGTTTATCCGCGCCGCCGTCGTATCGTGAACCGTCTGCAAGCCCAATTCGACCGTCACGGGTACGCCA
>USOZ01000235.1 GCA_900556525.1 uncultured Oscillospiraceae bacterium
TTTCGACCGTCAGATCGTTGTAAACTACCCCGATATAAAGGGACGTGAAGCAATACTGCGCGTTCACACAAGAAACAAGAAGCTCTCCCCCGACATCAACCTCGCAACTATCGCAAAAACTACCGCAGGATTTACAGGCGCGGATCTTGAAAACCTTGTAAACGAAGCCGCACTTCTCGCAGCGAGAGAAAACCGCAAGGCTATCGTACAGAGCGACATTGAAGAGGCTTCAATAAAGGTTGTAACGGGTCCCGAAAAGAAATCCCGTGTTGTTACCGAGCAGGAACGCCGCCTTACCGCATTCCACGAAGCGGGTCATGCGCTGTGCCACTTCTACTGCCCCACGCAGGATAAAGTTCACCATGTAACGATAATCCCGAGAGGCTCTGCGGGCGGATTTACGATGTCACTCCCCGAACATGACAAGAGCTATGTCAGCAAGCGCGAAATGGGCGAAGACCTGATCGTTCTGCTCGGCGGACGCGTTGCGGAAAAAATCGTGCTTGAAGATATTTCAACAGGCGCTTCAAACGATATTGAACGGGCAACAAAGGTAGCAAGAAATATGGTCACCCGCTACGGCTTCAGCGATCGCCTCGGACCGATCGTTTACGGCTCGGACAGCGACGAAGTATTCCTCGGACGCGATTATTCGCACAGCCGCAACTACTCAGAAAATGTCGCTGCGGAAATTGACGAAGAAGTTCGCGAACTTATCGAAAGCGCTTATGAAAAGGCAAAGGACATTCTCGAATCTCACCGCGACAAGCTTGATCTCGTTGCAAATTATCTGCTTGAACATGAAAAGATAAACGGTGACGATTTTGAAAAGCTCATGACCGGAAATATAAGCGAAATTGAGGACGAAAATCTCAAAGAAAAGGCAGAAGAACAACAGGCTCAGGAAACCAAAACCGACAAGCCTGATGAGAACTGATAACAGCGATATATGAAAATAACCCCGCTTTGTGCGGGGTTATTTTTTATCGGAGAATATTTTCTCGTATGAATTTCTCAAGTTCAAGCGCCATTTCATTCTGTTCGGTAACGCGGGGATGCCCCGGAGTTGCCGCGCCGTTGCGCGTGAACAAATAATGATAAACGTCGGAGCTGTTCAGTTCGGCGCGTATCTCCTCAATCCGTTCGTCCCAGATCTTTTCATGCTCAAGAACGGTCGTTATCAGGATAAATTTCGGCGAATTATAACGCTCTTTCAGCTCCAGCAATATTTCCTTATACTTTTCTTTCCACTTTTTTGCATATTCCTCATCGTAAATTGCTTTAGGGTTCGGGTTAGCGTCATTCTGCCCTATCGCAAAGATGACAATATCGGGAGTATATCGGCTGAAATCCCAGTCGGTAAGTCCGAGCGGAGAATACGGCACATAGCTGAGCTTGTTATATGTCGTTTCAAGCCCCGTGAGGTGATCGGGACCGTAAAAATAACCCGTCTTATCAAAAAGCGAAAGTCCGCCCTGCGAGTTGTTGTAAAATTCAGCCCCAAGCTTACGCGCGAGAAGCCAAGTATAGCTGAAATAGCTGTTGTCATAAATTCCGCCGTGATTTTCGGGGTCCTGATGAGCTTCGTAATAAATCGCTTCGGTTACCTCGCCCGCAGAAACGCTGTCGCCGTAATATTCCAGCTTCAGATCATATTTTTCTTCACTCGGGAGCAGCTCTCCGTCGGTTTCAAGCGAAATGAAGCGGAAATAGTGCGCCGCCGCCTGTCGCTTAAAAATCGTGAGATTGTGAATTGTATCCTCTAGGTTTTCGGCAATCGTATATTCCGCCGTGCCGTTTTCGTTTTTCATTTCCACACGGTACTGCACACCGTCGATAACTGCGCCGAACGAAGAAAACTTGTCCATTGGGATATTATCGAGTGTTAATTTAAGGAAAGTCCCCTTAAATCTGCACTTAATATTGCTCCCCGCGTAAATTAAAACAGGTGCTTTCGTTTCAGAAAGATCCACGCGGCCCATATAGGAAAAAGCTTTGTTGTCAGCCGTATATATAGCCATAAATTTTCCACCTTTCAATATTATACCTTTATAATACCACACCGCAAACAAATTTGCAAGAAAAACATTGACTTTTTACGCAAAAAATGTTATATTATTCCTAGTAAATTAGCTTATCAGAAAGGCGAAAGGAATTTATATGAAGAAGAGAATTATCAGCGTTTTATGCGCACTTGCTCTTGTTGTAACTGCCGCAGGCTGCAGCGGTAATACAGCAGAAACCACAACGACCACCGAACAGCCCTCTGTTTCCGTTGAACAGCAGACCGAAACCGCTGCGGAACCTAAAACGGATAATGCCGAAACGACTGCCGAAGAGGAAACTGTTGAGATCCCCGAGGACGAACCGTACGTTATCGAAAACGGCATAACCGCACGCATGAAAGCCCTTTCCACATACGTTAAGGGAAATCAGGCGCGCCTTGCAAAAGTGTTCAAAAAGGCTCAGAACGGCGAAAAAATTACTGTCGCTTATCTCGGCGGTTCAATCACACAGGGTTCGAGCGCAGGCGACGGTCTTTGCTACTCAAAGCTGACTACAGACTGGCTTATGGAGAAGTTCCCGAACGCAGAAATTGAATATGTCCGCGCAGGTATCGGCGCAACAGGCTCTTATATCGGCGTTTTCCGCGCTGACCGCGACGTTATTTCAAAAAATCCCGACCTCGTATTTATCGACTTCTCGGTAAACGATACGACCGAATACACACAGCGCAATATCAACTCCTATGACAGCCTTCTCCGCAAACTCTGGAACAGCTCTACTTCCCCCGCCATTGTTACTACCGCAATGACGCAGGAGGACGGAACCAGCTTCCAGCAGTATCATGCCGACATCTGCAAGGCTTATCAGATCCCGATGATCTCATACCGCGAAGCAATTCTCGACGTCATCAAGAACGGTCATATCAAGTGGACCGATATTTCCGACGATAACATTCACCCGAACGTAACAGGTCACGCAGTACTCACAGAAATCATCACCTCTTATCTTCAGGACGTTATTGATAACCTCGACAATATCGACACCGAAAATGAAAGCGATTTCTCCACCCCCTACACCGAGAACAAGTACGAAAACGCAAATATGCTTGTTCCCGAAAGCTATACGCCTGTTGAATCCACGGGCTGGGAGAACAATCCGACCCTCTTCGGAAACTTCGGCGGCTACTGGACAGTCCGCACCAAGGACGGAACATTCGACGGAGTAAGCCCGCTGAAATTTGAAGTTACAGGCGCAAAAACAATCGGCTTATTATACGGAAAGCTCACTACCGCAGGCGGAACGTTCGACGTTCTGGTTGACGGAGAGCTTGCAAAAACGATCGACAGCTCATTCCCCGGCGGTTGGGGCAACTATGTTGAAGCAGAAGAAATTATCGACTTCGACGAACCCGGCGACCACACGGTTGAGATCGTTCCTCAGACAGGAAAGAAATGCGTGATCAACATTTCCGCAGTTACATTTGCATAAACGAACACAAGCGAACCCCGTCAGGTTTTAAAAACCCGACGGGGTTTTATTTTGCAGCTCC
>USOZ01000236.1 GCA_900556525.1 uncultured Oscillospiraceae bacterium
ACGAACCTGAGGGTTCGGGCAAGTTCATCAACGCATTTTTCCGCAATCCGAAAATCAAGGAAGCGGTTCACGAAATGCTCTACAAGCGCGACGGACTTATGCTCGGTATCTGCAACGGCTTCCAGGCGCTCATAAAGCTCGGACTTGTGCCGTTCGGCGAAATTGTTCCGCTGACCGAGGACAGCCCCACGCTTACGTTCAACACTATCGGCAGACACCAGTCGCAGCTTGTAAGAACGAGAATTTGCACGGACAAGACACCGTGGCTCATGTACTGCAAGCCCGACGAGATCTATACTATCCCGATTTCTCACGGAGAGGGCCGCTTTGTCGCTCCCGAAAGTGTAATAAATAAACTCATCGAAAACGGACAGGTCGCAACGCAGTATGTTGACCTCGACGGCAGCCCCACGATGGATCTTCGCTTTAATCCGAACAGCTCGATGCACGCGATCGAGGGCATTATTTCGCCTGACGGACGGGTATTCGGCAAAATGGGTCACAGCGAACGAATTTCCGATAACTGCTGCGTAAATGTAGACGGCAAAAAGGAACAGCCGATGTTCAAGGGCGGTATTGATTACTTTTCCTGAGGTGAAAAATGGGGTATAGGTTGAAATTGTTTGGGCGGTACATGAAAAATGTACTGAAAAGAGCGACGCTCATTGTTGTAATTGAGCTTCTCGGTATTCTTTTTTGCGTGTGGAAAATATATGACGGCGGGCTTAGTATTCGCGGGCAGGGGCTCTTTCTTATGGTCATTCTGATACCGCTGTTCATCATTATCGGCGGGATAAAATATGTCAATCGGGCATGGACTTATACGCAGATATATGAGGAAAAAGGGTTTTGTCCCGAATACCGCGACGCTTTTGAAGCGAAGCATATCAGAGGAAACACCAAAGCGACGAATCTTGAAAAGATACAATATGCGGAAATTCATCTGTACCTAGGCGAACCGCAGCGCTGCATTTTTCTTCTCAATCAGCTTCAGGTACCCGAAAGCGACAAGTCTGCACGGGCGTGGTATCTCATAACCTATATGAAAGCTGCGGCGGAGATGAAAGACGCTGAGCTTGCGACAGACGTATGGAACAAAAACCACGATTTCATAAGCAGGTACATTGCCGAAAATCAGAACACGTCGTTTTTTGAAACGGCGCTTGTTTTGAAGTGCTGCTACACGCGGCTGCTGTGTATCCGCGGAAATTATCAGGGTGCTCTCGACTCGCTTAACGGGGCGATCCCTCAGAAAAAAATGAAGTCGGGAGTCGCGGCGGACTTTTACATTCTCCAGACATACATTTATCATATGCTCGGCGACAGCGCCAAAGAAGAAAAATCGGCGCAGTATAGCCGAGCGGCTATCGAAAACGGCTTTTACGAGCTGGAAATATCCCGCAGGTAACCTCCCTTGAAACGGGAAAGAGATCGCCGGAGGTCTCCGAGTGAACCTGCACGGACATGGATATTTCAGAAAAGTCGGGAAAAGGAACGCAAGACGGGCGAAAAGCCGCTGCGGACATTGCCAAAAAGAAAACTGCCCCCGTTTTTGCGGGAGCAGTCGGTTATATCAGTCGTTCAGCAGTTTTTTGAAGATACCGCTGTCGAATGTGTCGTGATGATCCTTTTTTGGCGGATCCTGTGTGAAATCAACTTCCATTTCATAGAGAACGCCGCTCTTTCCCGTTTCAAGGGAGGTTACCACGATAGAGTAGGTGTGAACGTCCGAGCCGCTTACCTCCCACTCGATCTTTTTCGTAAGGCTTATCTCCTTTATCTCGGTCTTTTCCTCGACAAGCGTTCCGTCTATGTAATACTTGAGTTGAAATTCTCCGACGAGATTGCTGTTCTTCATGGTTACGGAGATTGTCGTTTTACCTGACACCGAGGCGGATTCGCCGGCAATAAAAACTTCAACTCTTGTATTGGGCTCAACTATCGTTTCGGGGTCGATCCCCTGTTCGAGAACAGTTCCGGGAGCGGCGTCGCCCGCGTCCTGCTTATAGGAAATCGTGAGTGCAATGTTGTTTTCCTTTGCAAGCTTTGTTGCGTCCTCAACAGACAGTCCGCGAAAATCGGGAACAGCTATTTCTACCTCGCCTGAGCCGAGGCTGACGTAGCAGATAACGCTTGAGCCGGGTTCGACCTTTTCACGCGCGGCAGGCTGTGTGCGGATAACGCAGTTTATCGGGATCTCGCTGTCCTCCGCGTGGATTATGTCACACTTCAGTCCCTGTTTTTCGAGAAGCGCCTGCGCGTCGTCAATGTTTCTGCCCGTATAGTCGTCGATCTCAACCAGCTTTGCGCCGCTGCTGACAACGAGATGAAAAACTGTGCCGTCGGAATATTTCGTCCCTGCGGCAATATCCTGTTCGAGGACAGTTTCCTTGGGTGCGCTTTCATCATAGCGATATTCCGTTTCGATCGAAAGTTCGGGATAGCGCATACCTATCTGTTCAAGGGTAAGTCCCACAAAATTAGGCGCTTCCGCGCGTTCGTCGGGCGTTTCGGTCGCAGCCGTTGTCGTAAAACCGCCGCCCGAATTGCCACAGCCCGAAAGCGAAAGAATAAGAACCGCAGCAAGAATTGCAGATATTTTTTTATTCATAGGAATTTCCTTTCGTGTACATTAAAATGCAACTTTATCATACCACAGTTTACCCGAAATGTCAATTCCTTTTATATATTGTTAGGGAAGTGCTTCCTTAAATCGAGTGTGCAGACATATGCGTGCCGTGACTTATACTCAGCACCAATTAAAAATTATACAAAAAATTGAGTATAATAGGGGTTATACGAAGATTTTTTGTCTATAGTTTTATTGGTGATTAGAGCGTGTTCACATAAAATGCTTGTGCGGATTTTCGTGCAGAATTTCTACGCCAACAAGGCAAAAATTTGCAGGCATACTTGCGTATGGCAAGAATTTTTAATGCCGTTGGCGTGAAATTATGCCGAAAAGACGTGCATTTCACTTTTATGTGAACACGCCCTAGTATTATTCAGCGCTTCCTTAGTGCGTTACCCCGAATCTGTCTATCTCAACGCTGCATTCGACTGAAAATTCTGCATTTTTCAGCAGCTCGGCGAAATTCTCCTTTACGGTCAGCCATTCCGACAGGTCGTTCGACATAATGCGGTGGCAAAGCCCGACGGGGTCGGTCCCGTATTTGTTCACGGCAGCTGAAACTGCGCCATCAATTCTTTCCTTTATCCGGGCTTCGCACTGTTCCTCGACCGCTTCGCTGTAAGGGACACCTTCGTCCTCGAGTTGGCTGTCGATATATTTTCCGAGAGCTTTTATTTTTACTCCGAAGCGCAGCTTTTTATCGCTGTATTCGGGTTCAACCTTAACATTGACGTTGTAAAGCGACACGGTTATATTCTGTCCGTCGGCGGCTGCGGAAAAGGACGTGTTTATTATCGCGTCATTGAGAAATTGCAGACCCGAAAGGTCGGAAAGGGATATAGTGTCCGCAAGCACCCGCTCCGCCAAAAGCGCGCCCCCGCTAAGCTCAACGATTTTTCCATCGTCGGTCGTTCCGCTCTC
>USOZ01000237.1 GCA_900556525.1 uncultured Oscillospiraceae bacterium
TTTCCGCTTATGTCCTCTATATAAGTAAATTCGTTAGTGTTGTCGTAATAACCGTCGCCAGTTTCGCTGCCCGTTTTTTCGGGAGAAATATAGGCGAGAGCGAGGCTGTTCTCGACGGCGAGGAAGCACGCCACTGCGCGCAGGTGCTTCGCATGAAACAGGGCGACCTTGTTATCGTGTGCGATGGAGAGGGGACGGACTGCCTTTGCCGTATCGTTTCGGCGCAGCCTTCGGCGGTCGTTCTCGAAGTGTTGGAGCGGCAGGCGAACGAAGCCGAAGCGAGCATTTATCTGAGGCTGTTCCAGTGCTGTCCGAAATCGGATAAAATGGAATTTATCGTGCAGAAAGCGGTCGAACTGGGCGCGTGCGAGGTTATTCCCGTGCTGTCGAAGCGCTGCGTTTCACGTCCCGACGAAAAGGGTGCGGAAAAGAAGCTCGAGCGGTACAGGAAAATCGCGTTCGAGGCTTCAAAACAGTGCGGCAGAGGAAAAATAATGCAGATACGCCCTATGATGACATTTTCCGAAGCCGTGCGGGAATTTAAGCCCGACCATACGGGTATACTGTTCTATGAATGCGGCGGAAAAAGCCTGAACGAGATAATGAGCGGCGTTAAAAGCGGCGTGGTCGATGTTTTTATCGGCAGCGAGGGCGGATTTGAAGAACGCGAGGTTCAGTTAGCGGAAAGCGCGGGAATTGTCTGCGCAACGCTCGGAAAACGTATTCTGCGGTGCGAGACCGCACCTGTTGCCGCAATTTCGGTTTTGATGAATTTAACAGGAAATATGTAACTTTTTTGGTGAAAACGCAGAAATTTAAAATACACTTGAAAATGTACTAAAAATAGTATATAATTAGAAGCAAAGAAGCTATTGAAAGGAAGGTAAAACCCATGAATAAAAATGTAATTACACTGCTGCTCGGAATTATCGCGCTTATCGCGGGCGCTCTCACAGCGGCGTATTTCATCAAGAAGAGACTCGAGGAGCAGGAAGAGGACGAGGAAACTTTTGAGGACTTCGACCTTATCGGCGACGACGACGATTTCTTCGGCGAAGATGAATATGAAGAATACGACGGTCTTAACCTCGGTTCGGACGAGATCCCTTATACCGAACACAAGGCTGATGAAAATTCCGACGAGGAAAATACACTTTAAGCACTGACGGTATTTATACAAAAACGTATAAATACCGTTTTTTCTGAAAGGCGGACAATATGAATTTTATTTCAAAAATGCTTAAAAGGCTTTGCGCTGCGGCAGTTGCTGCGGGCGTTATGGCAGCGGCGCTTGTTCTTCCCGCAGCGGCGGATGACGCTGTCACTCTGCCCGATAACGAAGCGATAAGCTTTGTGAACGGAATGGGCGCGGGCTGGAACCTCGGAAACGCAATGGACGCTGCTAACTGCACATGGCTCAGCAACGAAATGGACTACGAAACCGCATGGTGCGGCGCTATGACGACGCGCGAGCTTATAAAAGCTGTAGCGGACAAGGGCTTTTCGACGATAAGAATTCCCGTTTCGTGGCACAATCATGTTGACAGCAATTTCAACATAAGCGAGCAGTGGATGGCGCGCGTAAAGGAGATCGTTGACTGGAGTGTTGACGCGGGTCTTTACGTTATCCTTAATTCGCATCACGACATTGAAAAAGGCTATTATTATCCGACCGAGGCGGAATATAAGACCTCGGAAAAATTCGTCAAAAAAATCTGGGAGCAGATTTCGGACGAATTCAAGGACTACAGCGACAAACTGGTTTTTGAGACAAGCAACGAGCCGCGCGCGGTCGGAACGGACTATGAATGGTGGATAAGCGCAAGTTCGCCCTCGGCTCAGGCAAAGGAGAGCATTGACTGCATTAACCGACTCAATCAGGCGGCGCTCGACACGATAAGAGCTTCGGGCGGAAACAACAAGAGCAGGTTTGTTATGGTTCCCGGCTATGCTACGTCCACCGACGGCGTTAAGACGAGTTATTTTGAACTGCCCAAGGACAGCGTTAAGGACCGTCTTATCGTTACGATACATATTTACACCGACAAAAAGGGGTATTACATTGCGCCGCTCAAGAGCGTTTATGAGAAATATGTAAAGAACGGAATTCCTGTAATACTCGGCGAATACAATGAAAATTCGGGCAATAATTCGTACGATTCGCAGTCTGCGGAATTTCTCGGCGGACTTGTAAAATATGCGCGTGAGCGTGGGATCTCCTGCGTTATCTGGGATAACAATGCGAAGGAATTCAAGATAATCGACAGAAAAACGCTGAAATGGACTCATGACGACGTTGCAAAGGCGGTCGTTGAGAACGGAGCTTCCGCGCAGACAAAAGCCGAACAGAAAAGCACAAAGCCTGTACTTACCGCGAAAGCGGGTGACAAAAAGGTTACGCTTAGCTGGACTGCGGTTGACGGAGCAACAAAGTACAAAGTGTACCGCTATCAGAACGGCAAGTTAAAAGCTGTAAAAACCACGAAAAACCAAAAACTGACCATAAAGAGCCTTAAAAATGGGACAAAGTACACCTACGCGGTAAAGGCGTATGTGAACGGAAAGTGGACGACTGTTAAAAAGTCGGATCTGGTTTCGGTTACGCCGAAAAAGTGAACAGACAAGCCGCGCAGAGATGTGCGGCTTTTTACTGCACAGAAAATTTGTTCATGCAATGTTTGACAAATTTCGCTATGTGTGCTATAATTACTCCTATATTCCGCTCTTGCGGCAGAAAATTTGAACAAATCAGGAATAAACGGTATTTCCCGACTTGTTTTGCAGTAAACTATTTCATGTGATACCATTTTTATACTTAGCGCCAAAAAATATACAAAAATCCAGTATGCTCCCGCGTATGTGGATTATACGAAGATTTTTCCTATAGTTTTATTGGCAATTAGTATTAAACACGGAGAGGGTGATCCAATGCAGAAAAATAAAATCTTTACCATACCTAACATTCTGTCCTTTTTCAGACTTTTGCTGATACCGATTTTCGTCTGGGCGTACTGCGCCGCCGAGCTTTATGCCGTCACGGCAATTCTTCTGGTCGTTTCGGGGATAACCGATGTTCTCGACGGGTTCATCGCCCGCCGCTTCAATATGATAAGCGACCTCGGGAAGGCGCTTGACCCTGTTGCAGATAAACTTACGCAGGCGGCAATGCTTTTCTGCCTTGTGACCCGCTTCCCGCTCATGCTGGTGCCGTTTATTTTCCTCCTTGTAAAAGAGGCGGTCTCGGGAGCTATGGGGCTTCTTGTAATACGCAAGACAGGCTCGGTTTACGGCGCGGTATGGCACGGAAAGGTAACGACCGTTCTTCTCTACCTCACAATGGTCGTTCATGTTATGTGGTATGACATTCCCGAAATTGCTTCCGACTGCATGATTTTTGCCTGCATGGGAATGATGCTGCTCTCGATGATTTTGTACAGCGTTCGCAATGTGCGGCTGCTCGAAAATGCCAAAAACGACCCGCCGGTTATAGATGAGAATGTAGGAACTGAGGAATAAATGAAAGGCTGCTGCGCTGTCGTGCGGCGG
>USOZ01000238.1 GCA_900556525.1 uncultured Oscillospiraceae bacterium
CGGCTGTTCCTGCATACGATAGCGCGTCTTTGCCTTACACAAAATCGGCTCGGTGAGCGATTCTATCGAAATCCAGTTCAGCTCGTCCGCAATAAGCGTATCCGAAAGCAGCTCCTGCTCGGAACCGACTATCAGCGTATTATCTGACACATTTTTCCCGACAACGTAAGCGGGCTTCCCGAAAGCAATACCAAGCCCCTTACGCTGACCTATCGTGTAATTTATCAGCCCGTTGTGTCGTCCGACGATTTTTCCGTCTGTGTCAGTAACATTTCCCGGTGCGGATTTTTCCCCTGTGTATCCTTCGATAAATTCAGCATATTTTCCGTTCGGAACAAAGCAAATATCCTGACTGTCGGGCTTTTCCGCGTTAAGCAGACCATTTTTTGCCGCAAGGCTGCGAACCTCAGGCTTTGTGAGCGAACCGAGCGGAAACAGAATGTGCGAAAGCTGTTCCTGCGTGAGGTTATAGAGAACATAGGATTGGTCTTTGTCGTTCTCACCGTCTGCACAGACCGCTTTTTTCAGCAGCCACCTGCCCCGTTCTTCGTCATATTCGACTCGTGCGTAATGACCCGTCGCAACATAGTCGCAGCCGAGCGAAAGCGCCCTTTCAAGCAGCCCATCGAACTTAATGTATCTGTTGCAGTCGATACATGGATTGGGAGTAACTCCGCGTTCATAGCTTTCGACGAAATTTCTGATTACCTTTTCGCCGAAAAGTTCCTTAAAGTTGTAGACATAATGCATTATGCCAAAACGTGCGGCGACCTGTCTTGCGTCGTCTATATCGCTGAGTGAACAGCACGTCTTTATCCCGTCCTGTTCAAGTTCTCCGTCGTGAAGCTTCAGAGTAACGCCAATAACGTCATATTTTTCCTTTAAAATCACAAGCGCAGCTGAGCTGTCAACTCCGCCACTCATTGCAACAAGCACTTTTTTCATGCCAAAGCCCTTTCGTTCCTAAAAAATGAATATATGAACACTTATTTGATTTCGTTAGATTTTTCTTGATTTTGCTCTTTATCTTCCTCGTTTTCGCCCGAATTCTGCTCATTCGGATGTTTCTTTTCATATATCTTATTCATTATGAACAGCACCGCAAAAATAAGCGCAAGCGCGCCGAATGCGCCAAGTGCATATACAGCAACTGCTGAAAAACCGTCTTGTGCCGGCATATCGCCAAGTGACAGAAGCGTCATTTTACCAACTCCTTTGCTTTTCCTATTTTACACGTTTGAAAGCAAAATGTCAATGTTTATTTGCTGTTTTGATTGATTTTGCACTGTGAATATGGTATAATGAACATATTCTGCTTGTCGGCATTGACAGCCGCTGCATAAAAAGGAGTAAAACGCATGAAAATTGTTGTAATTTCCGATACGCACGGCAATTCCGATATTTTTTACGAAATTGCTTCAAGAAATCAAAACGCTGATTTGTTCATACACCTCGGAGATGGCGAACGAGAATTTGAGGATATGCGCAATGCCTTTCCTCTTTCGGCATTTCTGATGGTGCGCGGAAACAACGACTGGGGCAGTGCTCCGCTTGTAAACACTATAAATCTCGAGGGACACAAGATATATATGACCCACGGGCACCGCTTTGACGGAATGTCTATTGCTTCATACGTTGCCGCGGTTGCCAAAACAAACGAATGTAAAATAGCACTTTTCGGACACACTCATGTGCCGTTTTATGAAATCATCTCGGGAGTTCATGTTTTTAATCCGGGAAGCCCGTCACGTCCGAGAGGAAGATGCGACGCGTCTTTCGGTATTATCGAGCTTTATCCTGATAAAGAACCGGAATTTCGCCATATTTCGGTAGAAAACTGGCAGGAATTCTGAAATTTAGCTGAAAACAGTAGAAATTTCAGGTAGAATGTGGTATACTATATTTATTGCATTTACGGGGGCAGCCCTAGGAAAGGAAAAATAAATGGAACAGCGTTTTCAGCGGCGGGAAATTGCGGACGGCGTATTTTTCTCGCACTATATAGACCGACGATTCAAGATCAACCGTATTGACGTTATCTTTACTGATACTCTAGAGCGCAGACCTGCGGGCTTTAATGCTCTGATACCCGCAATTCTATCGCGCTCCAACAGTAAATATCCAACAATGCGCGAGCTTAATGAAAGGCTTTCGGAGCTTTATGCCGCAAGCCTCGGAGACATTGTAAGAAAGAACGGCGACGTTCAGCTTTACGGACTTTTTGCGGCAGCAATAGACGACGCATATGCTATTGACAATGAAAAGGTTTTATCCGAGCTTGTACATTTGCTCTGCGACTGCCTGTTCAGCCCTGCACTTGAAAACGGATATTTTCCCGAAAAAGCGCTTGAAGTGCAGAAGCAGAATCTTATTGAGAACAACAACGCGGAAATAAACGACAAAAGAACATACGCAGGGCGAAAAGGTGCGGAGCTTGCGTTTGAAAACGAACCTGCCGCTGTAAGCATATACGGCGAAAATGAAGAAATACGAAAAATAACAGCCAAAGATGCGTTTGAACGTTATCGGAATATGCTTAAAACGTCAAACGTCGAGATAATCTGCGTTGGCTCGGGAGATTTCTCCGAAGCCGAAAAAATACTCGGCGAAGCGTTCCATAAAATAGACAGAAAGCCTCTCGCGCGGCCGGAAAGCAAAAAAAGCTCGCAAAAAGCGGAAATCCGTACCGTTACGGAAAAAATGTCCGTTTCTCAGAGCAAACTGTCAATGTCGTTCAAGAGCGGGTATGATGATCTTACCGCAATGCGCGTAATGAGCGCTCTGCTCGGCGGAGATGTTTCGTCTAAGCTTTTCACGGTAGTGCGCGAAAAGCTGTCGCTTTGCTACTATTGTTATTCTCACCTCACTCTGTCAAAAGGTGCAATGAACATTGAGAGCGGAGTTGAACAGGAAAATATCGAAAAGGCAAAGGCTGCGATACTTGAACAGTTCAGAGATATTCAGAATGGCAATTTCACCGATGAGGACGTAGAAAAAATAAAACGTTCAATGACAAACGACCTCCGTTCGGTCAACGACCGCGTCGGGAATATCTCAAACTGGTATCTCAATCGTATTCTCGAGGGAGAAATAATCGCGCCCGAAGAGCTTGCGGAACGTATCGGAAAAGTAACGCGCGGCGAAATAATTGAAGCGGCGAACTCATTTACCGCCGACTCGGTGTATATACTTACTTCGGAAGAGGAGGCTGACGAATGAGCGGCGAAATAATAAAAAGCGAACGGCTCAGAGAAAGTTATCGGAGAATAAAACATAAAAGCGGCTGCACGATCTGCCTTTATCCCATGCCTAAATACAGCACAGCTTATGCGATTTTCGGCACCCGCTACGGCTCTGTAGATACAACGTTCAAAACCGCAAAAGATTCGGACTATGTAACTGTTCCCGAGGGAATCGCCCATTATCTCGAACACAAGCTGTTTGAGAACGATGAATGTGACGCTTTTGAACTTTACGCCAAAACGGGCGCAAGCGCAATTTTCCTCAGTGAAATAAGGCTCCTGCACAAATCCGAG
>USOZ01000239.1 GCA_900556525.1 uncultured Oscillospiraceae bacterium
AAAAGTTCGACGGCAAAATCCCGACGGACTTTGATACGCTGCAAACGCTGGCGGGGGTCGGACGCAAAACGGCGAATGTTTTTTTGAACACGTTTTACGGCAAACCGACGTTCGGCGTGGACACGCATGTTTTAAGACTGTGCAACCGCATCGGCATTGCGGCGGGAAAAAATCTTGTCGGAGCATTCAAGCAGCCAAAGCTGGTCATAGCCGACACGGACACACTGAAAACGCTTTCCGACAACTTTTTTATCGACGGAATGGGCGAAGTTGTAAAATACGGAATGATTTATTCAAAGTCGCTTTTTGACGCTCTTAAAGCGGGAAATATCCGCAGCGACCCTGAAGCCGTTATAGCGCAGTGCGTTGATATAAAGCGCGAAGTTGTCGAGACTGACGAGTTTGATACCGGACTGAGAATGATACTGAATTTCGGTCACACGCTCGGTCACGCCATTGAAAAATATTACAACTACACAGGAATTTCTCACGGAAAAGCTGTTGCTGTGGGAATGTACGTTATCACCCGCATGGCGGAAAAAAACGGACTTATAGAAAAAAACATAAGCGGAGAACTGAAAGAGTGTCTTATTGCGAACGGTCTGCCGTTTGAAACCGAGGTTGACGGAGCTTCACTTTTCGCAGGCGCAGTCAACGACAAAAAACGTTTCTCCGACACGATAAACATTATTTTGTGCAGGGAAATCGGCAAGGCTGAAATCGTTAAGCTGAACATTGCGGATTTCAGGGATATGCTCGAAAAATAAGTCAGAAAGGTACTCGAATGGATATAAAAATTACGCCGTCATTTCTCGGCGGAAGCATTGATATTCCGCCGTCAAAAAGCATTTCGCACCGCGCTCTTATCGCCGCGGCTCTTGCTTCGGGAGAAAGCACGGTTGAAAATCTGCGTTAAGCCGTCCGTTTATGCGGTACGGCATTTGCTTTGTGAGAAACTGAACGCCGTGTTTACAAGCCCTGCAATTTCAGCGTTGAAGCTGACCTGTCGCAGGCAGCGTTCTTCCTCGTTGCGAATGCTGTCGGCTCGAAAATTTCCATAAACGGAATAAACCGCCAAAGCCGTCAGGGCGACCGTGCAATACTCGATATAACGGAATATTTCTCAGAAAAACACGCACCGTTTCATATAAATGCGAGCCAGATACCCGATCTCGTTCCGATACTCACGGTGCTGGCCTGCTTCGCGGACGGAGTATCCGAAATTACGGGCTGCGAACGGCTACGCATAAAGGAATGTGACCGTTTGGCGGCAATTTCACAGGAACTAAACAAGCTCGGCGCAAAGGTCGAAATAATCGGCGACAGCCTGAAAATAACGGGCGTTAAAGAGCTTCGCGGCGGCGAATGTGACGCGTGGAACGACCACAGGATAGCAATGTCGCTCGCAGTCGCTTCAACAAGAAGCACCGCTCCCATTATTATCCGCGGGGCGGAATGTGTCTCAAAATCATATCCTCGTTTCTTTGAGGATTTCAGAATGCTCGGAGGTATTGCTGATGTCATCTAGCTTACATTTCGGAAATCTTTCCGTTTCAATTTTCGGCGAATCGCATGGTGCGGGAATCGGCGTTGTGATCGACGGACTTCCCGGCGGAAAGGAGATAGACTTTGAGAAGATCCTTGATTTCATGGCGCGCCGCGCCCCTAAAAAAGACGGCATAAGCACGCGCCGCAATGAAAAGGATTTTCCCGAAATAATGTCGGGTTATCTGAACGGAAAAACAACGGGAACACCGCTCTGCGCGGTTATCCGCAACACCGACCAACATTCAGCGGATTACGGAAATATCGCCACAGTCGCGCGCCCCGGTCACGCCGATTACACAGGCTCGGTGCGGTATAACTACGCGAACGACCTTCGCGGCGGCGGTCACTTTTCTGGACGCATAACAGCTCCCCTCGTTTTTGCGGGAGCAGTCTGCGCGCAGCTCCTCGAGCAGGACGGAATTGTTTCCGGCGCACATATTCTCAGCATTTCGGACGTTTTGGACAGCCGCTTCGATCCTGTTAATGTCACAGCCGACGAGCTTGAAATGATAAAAAAGAAGGATTTTCCCGTTCTGAACGATAATGTTGCTGCGGAAATGAAAAGCGCGGTAAAAAAAGCCTCGGAAAAGCTCGACTCCGTAGGCGGGCGCATTGAGTGTGCGATAACGGGACTTCCCGCAGGCATAGGCTCGCCCATGTTCGACGGACTTGAAAACCGCATTGCACAGGCAGTTTTCGGAATTCCCGCTATAAAAGGACTTGAATTCGGCGCCGGCTTCGGCTTCGCGGGAATGTGCGGTTCTCAGGCGAACGACTGCTTCACCACCGACGGAAAAAACATAAAAACTCTCACGAACAACAACGGAGGGATTCTCGGCGGGATAAGCAGCGGTATGCCCGTGATATTTACCGCTGCCGTAAAGCCTACTCCCTCGATAGCTCAGCCGCAGCAGACGGTTGACTATGTTAAAATGGAAAACACCGTGCTTGAAATAAAGGGGCGGCACGACGCGTGCATTGTTCCGAGAGCCGTTCCGTGCATTGAAGCTGCGGCGAATATCGCGCTGCTTTCGTTTATGGTTTGAAAGGAATGAGGAAAACTTGCAGATTCCAACGATAAAAATTGATGACAGTTTCGATATATGTGTTTACTTTTGCTATATGCTTAATGAATTCGGCGACTTGGGCGACTGCATGATAAGCGAAATAGTAATGTCGCTTGAATCGGTGAATTATTTTGAGCTTATGACCGAAGTCGGTGTAATGGAAAAAAAGGGGCTTATTGCGACCCGCCGCGATAAGGAACGCGGGGAGCGCGTCTACAGCCTTATGCCTGACGGAAAAACGCTTGCGGAAGAATTCGCAAAGGTGCGTATCCCTCTTTCTATCCGCGAACATACCGCCGAGATCTATAACGAAGCAGCGAAACGCATTGAGCTTGAAAAGTCGATACGCTGCCATATAATTTATGATTATGAACGCAGGCGATACGACCTGAACGTTAAATTTCTCAACGAAATAAACGGAGAAATTATCCTTGACATTATGCTTTATGCACCCGACGAGGACCGTGCAAAGGAAATGAAAGAGCGCTTTCTCTCGCGCCCGTCGTTCGTTGTGCGCCGCATCATGAATATGTTCTTAAAAGACGATTTTTTCATGTACGACAACTGAATAATTACCGCGGAGCGTATGTTTGCGTTCCGCTTTTTGCTGTCCGAAAGTGTCACAATCCCTCGCCCATGAATATACTGTAACAAAATTCATTTGCGGAGGTTATATTTATGTGCGGAATTGCTGGTTGGTCGGATTTTCGGGACGAACTCGAAAATCGCGGTGAAATAATGAGAAAAATGCGGCAGTCGATAACGCATCGGGGTCCTGACGCTTCGGGAGATTTTGCAGATCGCCACTGCCGCCTTTCGCATACGCGTCTGGCGGTGATCGACGTTGAAAACGGCGCT
>USOZ01000240.1 GCA_900556525.1 uncultured Oscillospiraceae bacterium
ACGTCGGAATCAACGATCGTGAACGAGAGGTTGCCCTCTTCGCCGTATGTGCTTGCAGAGATCGTAACGTCGTAGCCGTTTACCGTCTTTGTCGCACTTGCAACATTGTTATCAATAGCGGGAACGGTAATTCTTATTCTCTGCGACTGTCCCGTTTCAACATTAGAGGGGTCGCCCGAAACGCCGAGAACTATATTTCCGTTAGGGTCGCAGAGGTTGCCGTAGCTGTCTACGTCGAAAACGCCGTTTCTGGTGTAGTAGATATTGCCCGCTTCGTCGATTACCTGGAAAAAGCCCTCGCCTTCGATCGCGCAGTCATATACGTTGTCGGTGTAGTTAAAGCCCGACTGCGACATGACCTGATTTACCGTACCGAGGCTCGCGCCGTAACCTATCTGCTTCGGGTTAGTTCCGCCCGAAGTCGCGTCGCCCGAGCTTGCGTTTGCCTTTGTCTGATAATATACGTCCTTAAACGTAACTGTGCTGCCCTTAAAAGCCGTTGTATTTACGTTTGAAATATTGTTGCCGATAACGTCCATGCGCTGGTTGTGTGTTTTCATTCCGGCTACACCGGAATAAAGTGATTTCATCATAACGGTATGTCCTTTCCTGTCACCGCTTGCCTTCCTTCAGTCGGTCGGGTCGGCAGAAATCTCCTTGGAGCAAAGCTCCTCGGTCCGATTTATATAATAACGGTGGAATCTATGTTTGTGAATACATTTCCTTTCAGGTCATCAGCCTCAACCGTAGTGATAACCCGATTGTTCTTAACGCTTACTACGAAAGCCGTGCTGTCCACGAGAATAAGGCTTTCTTCGCTGCCTTTTTCTGCGGCAAGCTCAACACCGCGGTTAAGCCGCTCTATCTTGTTGTTTTCAAGCACGTCGATATGCCTGCTTTCAAGCCGCCTTATTGCGTGCGCCGAAAAATCGACCTGTCTGCCAAGCTCGTTGCTCAGCGCCTGTGCGAAGCTTTCCTCCGGCTTCTTCGCCGCCGTAGGGCTCGTGCGGATTTCTCCCGTAGTAACGCTTATCGCATTTCTTTGCGCAAGATACTCGCTGATAAGCATTTTCTTCACCCTTTCTTATTCGCCGAAAAGCTGATAAAGTGCTTCGGTATCGTCGTCCTCGTCGGGAAGATCCTGAATGTCGTCGTCCTCGGTGCGTTCAACGGGCGGTTCCTGAGCTGCCGTATCCGCGCTGTCGGTCGTTTCTTCAGTTTTTGTGCTATCCGCCGGTCCGGTGACATTTTCCGTCGGTTCGCTGTCGGGTTCTGTGGTTTCTTCGGTTTTTTCCGCTTCACTTACCGCAATAACGTCCGTCACGTTATAAGCGTAGCCGTTTACGATAACGCGGACTGTTCTGTCCTCAATTTCAATGGAGGAAACCGTACCTTTATCGAAAACTGTGCTTCCCGTCGCGTCAACTGCCTGAACAGTAACTTCTTTTCCGAGAATCCCCGCCGCAAAAGCGCCGTAATCGCCGATCTGCGAACCTGTTACCGAGTCAGCTTTTCCGTAAAGCTGCTTTATCTGGCTTAATTTGTAGTTCTTTCCGTCAATGTTTACCTGTATTTCGTCGCCGTATGTAACATACTCAACAATACCCTGCTTGAGGTTTGTTCCGTCCTCGGAAACCGCAACTATCTGTCCTACAAGAGAATTCGCGTAATTCTGCTTTTGCATATCGAAGTTGTCCTGCTGCGCCTGAAGCGAGGTGAACGTCGCCATCTGCGAGATGAACTCGGTATTCGACGTAGGCTCGAGCGGATCCTGGTTCTGCATTTCCGCTATCAGAAGCTGATAAAACGAATCCATTGTAATAAGGTTGTTTTTCTCGGTCGTGAACATATCCTTATACTTTTCGTAAATGTCCTGCGGGGTATTTATGGTCTGATTGACCTGTTCCATTTTTGCACTCCTTTCCTTAAAAATCAAAGCTGTCGGAGAAGTTCAAGAAAATCTCCGTCGTCGTCTTCCGTTTCCTGCTGCTGCTCGCCGCGGTTGTACGGATTTTTGCTGCTGCCCTCGTAGCTGTCCTGCATAAGCTGAGCGTCCTCGCGTTCGCTTATTACCTGATACCGTTCAAGCTCTACGCCATTTTCGCGGAGCGCCGTTTCGATATTCTCGCCGCGCGACTGGAGAAGCTGCCTTGTCGATTCGTTTTCCGCCGAGATACTTACGTCTATCCTGCCCTGCGTGCTTACGAGCCGAACCGTGATTTTTCCCAGATTTTCGGGGTTAAGCTCCATTGTGAACTCTGTTCTGCCGCCGCTGAGCGTTTCGGTTTTTGAGAGTATTTCTTCGGAAATCTGACGTTCGGGCAGAATTTCGCGCACCTGTGTGGATTCGTCGGGGACTTCTCGCGTCTCGCGAACCTCGGTCGACTGAACAAAAACAGGCTGAACATTCTGCGCGGGAGTTTCCTCCGTGCGGTGTTCGGGAAGCTGTTCTTCGGGCTGAAGAATACTGTTCAGCTCCTGCGTTGCGTCGCGGTGATTCATACGAATCGCAACCGTCTGCGCCGTTTGCTGCTGCGGCTGCTGTTCGGTCTGCTGCTCGGGAGCGCTTTCCTGCTGCGGCCGCTGTACGACCTCCGCCTTTGTCAGTCCCAAGTCCCTGCGTGCCTCGGAAAGCAGCTCGTTCAGAAGCTTTTCGGGAGAACCGATGTCCTGCGTCGGCTTTGCCGCAGTATTTTCTTCTGGCTGTTCAGCCGTCTGCGCGGACTGTTCATAGGTCTGCACGGGCGTTTCGCTTTGTACATTGCTTTCGGGAAGCTCCTGCGTAACGACAGGCTGTTCCTGCATTACCGCTACTGTTTCCGTCTGAACAGGCGCGATAACCTCGGCGATCTCTGCCGTCGGCTCAATCGTCTGTGCGGGAAGAACCGCAATCTGCGGAATATCGGGCGTTTCCACGTTAAGCATGGACATAAGAAGCTGCATAACAAGGTCGTTCGCTTCATCGCCGCCGTCCTTCTGCATTTTTTTCAGAATTTCGAGCAGGCTTCTGATAATGCTGTCCTGCTGTTTGTCATCGCCGCCGCTTAAATCTTTGATGAGCTGAATCAAAGCGTTTTCAATGTTCCGAACATTTTCGGTTTCGACCACTTCAACAGCCGTCTGCTGCGCTGCGTCCGTAAGCTGTGCCGCCGCGTCGTCGGACTGCACGGGAGTGCTGTCTGTCGGCTGCGCATTTCGCACGCCTGTCAGAACCTCTGAAAATCCCGAATCGGAGGGGGAAGCGGAAGAACTTCCGGGCTGTGCCTGAACGTTTACCGAAACTGCACTCATTGCCATTTCCATTCGCTGCACCTCCTTTACTATTCAATTTTCGAGCAAAAGGGCGCACTAACCCTTATACTCGAATATATTATACATAAATTTTGCCAAAAAGTCAATGCGTTTTGGATAAATATATCCAAATTTACTTTCAATTTAGGGATTTTTAACAATACTGCGTGCG
>USOZ01000241.1 GCA_900556525.1 uncultured Oscillospiraceae bacterium
CTCCCGCGTTGCCAATGTTTCACAAAACGCGGAATTGATTTTTGAGGAATTTTACAAAATAATGCACAAACGCGCCCGTGTGTAAACCTTTACTGTTGACAAAACCGACATACTGTGCTATACTTATATCATCTTAAATTATCTCAAATGGAGGCTGTGCTATGTCAGATAACGTGTTAAATCTTTCTGATACTGTTGAAGAAGAGATTGATGAATACATAGAGGACGATTTTGGGCTCGGGCTGAAAGCGTTCACGCTCGCAAGACTCGTGTTCTGCGGTCTTTCCGCATTTATGGTGCTTGGCGCACTCGTGTGCGTAGTTACGGGCTTTACGCCTATTGATGTGCTTATAAGCAGCGCTACGGGCTTCGGTCCTGCGGCTGTTGACCAGAATTACGACGGATATAAGATCTGTATGTTTGTTCAGGCGGCGTATTCTCTTATAAGTCCCGTTCTTATTTTCATGTTCATGAAAAACCGCAGCAAGATTTTCGCTATCGCCGATCTTGCGCTGTTTGTCGTATTTATCGGAATTTCAATGGCTATGGGCGCGCTTTTCCTTAACCCTGCGGCGACAGGAAGCCCCTGCCTCTTCACAAACGGTTCGGCTTGGTTCTTCTATCTGATTTTTAACCCCGTTTGGTCGTTTATTGCACTTTTCGTTGGCAAGCACTTTAAGTATATGCCTCTCAAGTAAGGCGGAAGGAGAAACGTAAATGATTTTAGGTTTATTTTTAAATGCGGTCGGCATTCCGGTTATCCCCGCCGTGCTTATTACCCTTAGCGTTCTTGTACAGATTGCGGGCTTCGCTTTTCTTATCTACCGTATGAAGGCGACAGGCTCTATGGACGCGGTAAATACTGCACAGATTGAGAAAGTCAGCAACATTGCGGGACTTGTATTTGTAATTTATGCGATTGTGGAACTTATCGGCGTTTGCGCCTGCGTTACGGCTAACGAGATCTGCCGCGGACTTTATCACTATCCCGCCGGCACGGTCTGCTCGCTATGCGTAAGCGGTCATTCTGTTGCTTCCGATCTGCTTATGCTCGGAATTTACTTTGATGTGTTTATTGTAAACAGCTACGTTACAGCGGCAATTTCCGCCGTAAAAGGCTTCCTCGCCAGAAAAAAGATACATCTCCTTTAATGTCGTGCGCCTGCGCGGCACATATACGGTGACATCTTTCAAAGCCGTCCGACGGAAATTCCGCGGGCGGCTTTTTGCTTTTAGTTAGAAAGGGCGGGAACGCCCTGTATATAAAGGGATTCCAGAATTAAGAGAATTCTAAAAAAGAAAGGAAGAAACAACTATGACAATGACCCAGAAGATACTGGCTAAAGCGGCGGGACTTCCGTCCGTAAAGCCGGGTCAGCTTATTCGGGCGAAGCTCAATATGGTGCTCGGAAACGACATCACAAGCCCGGTCGCGATCAATGAATTTGAGAAAAACGGCTTCAGCTCGGTTTTCGACCGCACAAAAATTTCGCTTGTAATGGACCATTTCACGCCGAATAAGGACATTAAGGCGGCGGGACTTACCAAGCAGTGCCGCACATTTGCGCGGAAATATGACATTAAAAATTATTTTGACGTAGGCGATATGGGAATTGAACACGCGCTTCTCCCCGAAAAGGGTCTTATCGCTCCCGGCGAGGTATGTATCGGCGCGGACAGCCACACCTGTACATACGGCGCGCTCGGCGCATTTTCAACAGGCGTAGGCTCTACCGATATGGCGGCGGGTATGGCTACAGGCGAAGCATGGTTCAAGGTGCCATCTGCGATAAAGTTCAACCTTAAAGGCGCTCTTACGGGCCACGCAAGCGGCAAGGACGTTATCCTGCACATTATCGGGCAGATAGGCGTTGACGGCGCGCTTTATAAGTCTATGGAATTTACGGGCGAAGGCTTAAAGTCGCTTTCTATGGACGACAGACTTTGCATCGCCAACATGGCTATCGAAGCGGGCGGAAAGAACGGCATTTTCGAAGTAGATGAAATTACTCTTGCATACCTTAACGGACGCGTTGACAGACCGTTCAGCGTGTTTGCTCCCGATTCCGACGACGATTATGAGCAGATCATTGATATTGATTTAAGCGAAATAAAGCCGACGGTGGCTTTCCCGCACCTCCCCGAGAATACAAAGACGATCGACGAAATTGAACAGCCCGTCGTTATTGACCAGGTGGTTATCGGTTCCTGCACAAACGGCAGAATTTCCGATATGCGCAGTGCGGCAGCGATACTCAAAGGGAAAAAAGTCGCGAAAAATATCCGCTGCATAGTAATTCCCGCGACTCAGAAGGTTTATCTCGACTGTATTCACGAGGGTCTTGCCGAAATATTTATCGAAGCGGGCTGTGCATTCAGCACGCCTACCTGCGGACCGTGCCTCGGCGGACACATGGGTATTCTCGCGGCGGGAGAACGCGCCGTTTCCACTACTAACCGAAACTTTGTCGGAAGAATGGGACACCCCGAGTCAGAAGTATATCTCGCAAGCCCTGCGGTTGCGGCAGCTTGTGCAATAAAAGGTGAATTAAGCAAGGATATTTTCGATTGAGAGGGCTGAACTTATGGTAAAGCACATCATTATATGGACGCTTAAATCAGAGCTTTCCGCAGAAGAGCGGCAGCTTGTCAAAAAAAGAATAAAAGAAAAACTTGAGGGGCTTAAAGGGCAGATAGACGGTCTTGTTGACATTCATGTGCAGACCGAACTGCTCGGTTCGTCTGTCGGCGACCTGCTTCTCGACAGCACCTTTACCGACGAAGCAGCGCTCAAAGCCTATTCGGTTCACCCCGCGCACGTTGCGGTCGCAGACGGGTTCGTTCGCCCCTACACCGCTGAACGCCGCTGCGCAGACTACAAATATGAGGAGTAAAAAATATGAATGTTCATGGTTTTGTTCATAAATTCGGCGACAACGTTGATACGGACGTAATTATCCCTGCGCGTTATCTCAACACCGCCGACCACAAGGAACTTGCCTCCCACTGCATGGAGGATATAGACAAAGAATTTATACACAAAGTTAAACCCGGAGATATTATTACTGCGGGCGCAAATTTTGGCTGCGGTTCTTCACGCGAACACGCCCCTATCGCAATCAAGGCGAGCGGCGTTTCCTGCGTAATTGCGGCGACATTTGCCCGCATTTTCTACCGCAACGCTATCAATATAGGGCTTCCCATTCTAGAATGCCCCGAAGCCGCAGCGGCAATCGCCGAGGGTGACGAAGTCGAAGTCGATTTCGACACGGGCGTAATTACCGACAAGACCTCCGGTAAAACTTTTCAGGCGGAGCCGTTCCCCGATTTTATCAAGGATATAATCGCTGCGGGCGGGCTTCTCAATTCCCTCAAGCACTGATTCACCTGCTCTCGGGGCAGGTCTGGCGAAACGGCGGGACCTATTCCGTCGCCCTTTATTACTGCAATGTTCTT
>USOZ01000242.1 GCA_900556525.1 uncultured Oscillospiraceae bacterium
TTGCAGTTATGATGATCCCTACTCGGGCTGGTCTGGTGGAAGTACTGATAGATGAATACCGCGCCGGTCTCAAGAGAAGGTCTGATAGTTCTTCCTTCATGGAGAAGATAAGGAATATCAAACATCTGTAAGCCGCCTATCATAGACGTAATAAATACATAAATGAAAATGGGCTTTAAGATCGGCATTGTAATTCTGAAGAAAGTATTTGCACCGCTTGAACCGTCGATATCTGCCGCTTCGTAAATTGAAGGGTCAATTCCGAAGATACCCGACATGAGAAGCAGCATCGTGTTACCGAACCACATCCATGACTGGATAAACATTACAAGGATACGGGACGACCAAACGTCGTTAATGAACGGGAACGCTTCGAGGAACCATTCCATATTCAAAAACAGCGAGTTAACAGCACCGTACTTTGAGTTACCGAACAGCATCAGGAACATACCGGCAACGGACGCAGCAGTAATAATGTTAGGTAAATACATTACTACCTTGAAGAAGCCTGTGCCCTTAATCTTGATTCTTACGTCAGAGAACCAAACTGCCAGAAGCAGCGAAAGAATAATCTGAACGATAAAGTTTCCGATCCACAAAATGAACGTGTTGCCCAAGGAGGACATAAACTCCTTGTTTATAGCCTGAGCCGCACGGGCTTCACCGCCAAAAAGCAGATACTGGAAGTTCTGTAAACCTACCCACTGATCAGCATTTGCGCCATTGCCCTTAAAGCTGAGCACGAAAGTGTTAATCAGAGGATAAATCATGAAAAATGCATATGCAAGGAAAAACGGCGCAATAAATATGTAGCCGTACTTTGCATAACTGACCATCTTGCGTCTTTTTGCGGACGTTGCCTGCATAATGCACACCCTTTCAATTTCAAATAATCTCAATAAAAAATCACAATATACTCTTATGGGCCGAAGCCCATAAGCAGTATATTGGATTGTGCTGTATTAACTTTTTTAAGAGTTAAAATTATTCAATGATTAAGTCGGGGTATGCAGCTGCAACAGCATCCTTGAATGCGTTGATAGCGTCATCCTTTGTAGCGTATGTGCCATCGAGGTAACCGTTTACAGAGTCATTGAACTTGCCCTTGATGATGGAGTCGTAAGCAGTGATCTTGCCTTCGAGGTCGAGCTTGCCAAGAACCTTGGAAAGAACTTCGTAGTGGTTCTGACCGTTGAGGAGAACATTGTTAGCAGTAAGATCGCTCATAACAACCTGGCTATTCATGAAGTCGCCGGTTTCCTGAGCATAAGCCTTCATAGTGTCAGCGTTCTTGCAGTAGAATTCGATGAATTCCTTAGCGAGAGTCGGGTTGTCGCACTTTGTGGAAACGCCCATGTAGGAACCGCCCCAGAACCAGCCTGTAGGTCCTTCGCAGATTGCCATGTTAGCGCCGTTTTCTTCCTTACCTTCAGTGAAGTTGAAGAGGATAGAGCCTTCGTTTGTGGTAAGACCCCAAGTAGGAACGAAGTCGCCGAGAGCGGAACCATCGAGGACGGAAGCGTACCAAGCGTTATCCCACTGCGGGAACATACCTAATGAGTGATTGTCCTTCATGTTCTTTGCGATATCATAGAAGTCAGCAGCGTTGTCCATAACGAGCTTGCCGTCAACAACCCAAGCCTGGCTTCTGTTGGACTGGAATACCTGCCAGAGACCGCCTTCTGTGGACTGGAGAGAAGTCTTTCCGCCGGAAACTTCGTAGAGCTTAGCGCCTGTTTCCTGGAAAGTATCCCAATCCTTAACGAGTGCCTGCATTTCTTCAGGAGACTTAACGCCGAGGTACTGTTCAGCGAGGTCAGCTCTGTAAACAAATCCGCCGGGGCAAGCCTGGAAGGAATTAGCCTTGAATTCGCCGGAAGCTGTTGTACCGTAAGCGAGTGTGTAAGCGAAAGAATCCGGGAAGTCGGACTTTGCTAAGCCGATTGTGGAGTAGGGAGCTGTTAAAGAATCATCGTTGATGTATTCTGTTACCCAGTCAGCGTCGAAGATCATAAGGTCAGCGTCGCCGTCGCCCATTAAGTACTGCTTGTAACCGTCACGAGCGCCTTCACCGTTGTCACCAACGCCTACGATTGTAACCTTAGACGAATCATAACCCTTGGTCTTGAGGAAGAAGTCAACCATCTTAGTTGTATCGGAGTTACCGTTCCAAGTAAGAATGCTTAATGTTGCGCCTTCTTCAGCAGCGTCAACAACAGGAGCGTCTGTCTCGGGAGCGTCTGTGTCAGCAGCTACAGTTGTGTCAGCAGCAGCGTCGGGAGCCTTTGTTGTTGTGGTTGTTTCTGCGGGCTGGTTGTTGCAGCCTGCGATAGAGAGAATCATTGCCGACGCTAAAAGCGTTGTCAGAATTCTTTTCTTCATACCTTTTTTCCTCCAAAAATTGTCGTGGTTTTTTAAAAACCGTGATTGAATTTGAATTGCTCAGACAATAATATAATCGGTGCATTGCGCACGGGAATATCAGCGTCTCGCAATTTACATTTGTAACTATATCACAATTTTTCAGCTTTTGCAAGTCTTTTTTTTAAAATTTTTTTCAACAAAACTCGGGAAACGTTTACATTTCGCAGTTGTTTTTGAAATTTTGGTGAAAATGACAATCTTATATGGAACGCATTGCTTTTTGATTTCCGAAAAACATTTTAAACGGCTTTATTGACGGAAAAATGCGGCTGTAATTGTTTTCATAAATTCTGTGCCAAATGCTGTGTTTTTTAAAGATCAGACTTTTTTCGACCTAAATTGTGAAATGTTATTGTACAAAATGACGAATTGATTTTTTGTGTTTGTGTAAACGTTTACCAAGCAAAATATAACCCGTGTTTGTTAAAAATGTACCTAAAATGTAACTTAATTGCCCTCAGGTTTAGGTAAAGAAAATCAAATTTCACTCAAAAAAAGCAGATAAATTAAGTTGAGAAGTGTTCAAGGCGGTCTGCGCATCGATTTGCGCTTGTGCAATATCACCGTTTTACTGCGGTAATATCCGAAAAAACTGTCAAAAAAATTTCAGAAAAACGCTTGAATTTAACCCGGAAATATTGTACAATAAATATATGATTTTCCTCGTTTCGCGAAAGATTCTTCACGCGAAATTTCCTATATATATTATTATGGTATATCGGAGGTGAGCGCAATGCCGTCAGCAATATCACTCGTGACGTGTCTCGGTTTGTGCCTCGGTATGCCCAAAAGTGCATAAAAACAGCTGTACGATACCCGCACAGCTTTTTTATTTTTCGGTTACAGAAAGGACACAGGTTATGAAAAAAGTCGGCATAATCATGGGCAGCGACAGCGATCTGCCCGTTGTAAGAAAAGCGGCGGAAGCCTGTAAGGAATTCGGGATTCCCTTCGAGCTTCATGTAATGTCCGCTCACCGCTCGCCTGCGGAAGCCGCGGATTTTGCGAAAAATGCGCGCAAAAACGGCTTC
>USOZ01000243.1 GCA_900556525.1 uncultured Oscillospiraceae bacterium
TTCGTGCAATCAGGCGGAAAATATGCAAGCAAGATGTGTGCCGCGATTTATTCAGCGCTTCCACAGAAAAAGCAGACAGCTGAAGTCGTTTGGGGCAATCAGAGCCCTATAGTCGTGAACAGCTGTCTGCTTTTCTTTGCATTAAAAAGAGCCATGCTTCTGCACGGCTCTTGATAATCATATTTTTTATTCGATTTTCATCTATTCGAGTCTTGGCTGATATGCAACCGAAAATAAGCTCCGAAATATATCCACCCGAATGAACATACTCTTCATCACTTAGCAGCATACTCCCGCTTTCGCTTCGCTATGCGCCCGACAGCTCCTGCCGTCTGCTCGGCAGATCGCTCCGCCGCTGTTATTATTATATATGATAAATTTCATTTTGTCAACGGTTTGGCGACAATTTTTTCTGAAATATATTGACAACGGCGTTAAGCACCCATATAATATATATATTATTTCAGCGGGAGGATTTTACTATGCGCACAAGAGCGAGCGATGAATATATTTCAAACCGCGCATGGCTTCGCGATATAGCGGCAGACCTGCCGTTGATTTTGCGCGGGGTTTCCGCGTTGGAATACCTCGAATTTATCGACGGCTGCTTCGGAGAAAACGAAATATATGTGTATGCCGAAAACGCAGGTCCGTACGAAAACATACATTATGAAATAATCGACAGCTTTGAGAATATCGAATATGTCAAAATCGGCGGGGTGCTTTGTTCAACCTTTAACCAAGCTGTAAACGATATGCTGAGCGACCGCTTATCTGACGATCGGGCAATTTGCGAAGCGTTAGGCAGCTACTTTTATTCCAACAACAAAAGTTTCGACGGACTGCTGATAAATAAAGAAATTTCGGAGCGGTTCAACGGACTAGCCGACTCTGCAATCTCATACTACAGCGGAGGATAAGGGAAGCGCTGATTAAATCCGATACGCAGATTGCGCAGACAGATTTTTCGTCAGGCGGATGCCGCCCCCAGTGATTGTATGAAAACGACGCAGGAATACTTGATGTATTTCAAGGAGTTTTCGTGCAATCAGGCGGAAAATATGCAAGCAAGATGTGTGACGCGATTTATTCAGCGCTTCCTAAGATAAAAGCCGACAGTTCCAAAAAAATCAAGTGCGTTTTATGTTTTTTCATGCACGAACATCATACCGAAACTTATCGACAGTAAAACGCAGCAGAACCATATCGCCTTGTATCCGAGGGTAAGCGTTAAAATGCTGCCAAGTCCTGCGCCTATCCCAAAAACGGCGATAACGCCAAAGTATGTGAACGCTTTTTGCAGCGCTTCCTTTTCCCGTATGCGGAAATATTCGCAGAGCGCTTCCGTTCCCGAACGCAGATTGCCGATACACATTGTGCTTGCATACGCGTGACCGCGAACTTTGTGAAACGACTGCACCTGCATCGCGCATACGAAAGAAACGAGCGCATTTGCGAACGGTTCTGCGGTCTGCGGTAAAAATCCGACAACAAAAAGCAGAATAATTTCGCACATCAGTATTATCTGCCGCCAGTGTATTTTTTCATAGCATTTCAGCTTTATGTGAATGTACTCCGCAGCCGCCGTTCCCGCAATAAAGCATATAACGGGGATCAGATATTTCAGCGCCGTCGCCCATTCCTTTTGAAATAAAGCGGTGCTTAACAGCACAACGTTCCCCGTCTGCGCATTTGCAAACACTTTTCCGCGGCACATACAAGTGTACGCGTCCTGAAATCCGCCCGACAATATAATAAATATCGCTGCCCGAAAGCTGTCGGACATTTGTCCCCGAAGCGGTTTAACGACCCTCATTTTGATTTCTCTTTCCGGGAAAAGTGAATACAAAAGCTGTATAAGAAAGCATAAATCCAACAGCAAACAGTATCAGCGTGAGCGGGCTGCCGCCCGAAAGACATTTCGACGCTGTCCCGAGCAAGAATCCAACGACAAACACAGCGGAAATAAATCTGTATTTTTTCTTTTCTTCTTTTTCAGCCCCGAGCAGACGCATAATGAGAAGAACCATAGCCGCGTCAAACATAACACCCATAATAGCTTCAATAATCGTTTCCATTTCTATAAACCTGCTTTCTTTTTTTTGTACTAAGGAAGCGCTGAATAAATCGCGGCACGCATCTTACTTGCATATTTTCCGTCTTATTGCACGAAAACTCCTTGAAATACATCAAGTATTCCTGCGTCACTTTCGTGCAATCCTGGGGGCGGCATCCGCCTGACGAAAAATCTGTCTGCGTAATCTGCACACCCGATTTAATCAGCACTTCCCTAAGCCAAAAGCAAAATCGCCGCATTATACCCTTGACTTTTGGTATCGGGTATATTATAATACAAGTTGATATATATGTAAAATGTATGTTAGATATATCTGAAATATCATTATGATATATACGGAGGTCGGAAATGTACATCAATTATGACTATTACCGCATATTTTATTATGTTGCCAAGTACGAAAATATTTCACAGGCAGCAAAACTTTTGCTGAATAATCAGCCCAACCTGACCCGAACGATAAAAAAACTCGAAGCCGAGCTTGGCTGTCCGCTTTTTTTGCGCTCGCGAACGGGAATGAAGCTCACACCCGAGGGTGAAAGATTATACGAGCATATCCGAATTGCCATTGAACATATAAATGCGGGAGAAACCGAAATAACCGAAGAACGCGGTCTGCAAAAAGGAACTGTTTACGTTGCGGCAAGTGAAGTCGCTCTGCGCTGTATGCTTTTGCCGATATTGAAAAAATATCGGCTCATTTATCCGGGAATCCACATTCGTATCAGCAACCACTCTACGCCGCAAGCCATCGACGCGCTGAAAGAGGGTACGGCTGATATTGCCGTTGTTACAACGCCTACCGTCAGCTCCGCGTCTCTTATCGAAACTGTCGTCCGCCCGATAAACGAGGTCGCGGTCTGCTCTCCGTATTTTTCCGAACTGATAAATAAACGGGTCGCGCTGCAAGACTTGCAGAATTATCCCATTATATCTCTTGGACCGAACACAAAATCGCATGAATTTTACTCGGCTTTTTTCGCCGCGCATAATCTGACGTACAATCCCGACATTGAAGCCTTTACCGCCGATCAGATATTGCCTATGGTCGAAGCCGATCTCGGCGTGGGCTTTGTACCCGAGGAATTTTTGTCGGATAACACCGGCGTCCGCGTAATAGACCTTAAAGAAACTATCCCGAAACGCAGCATTGTTCTTATAAAAAGAAAAGAGCAGCCGCTTAGCGTGGCTGCTAAAGAACTTGAACGCATGATACTGGAAATTGCCGAAAATTGACGGCATTGTCTCCCCATTTACAAAAAACAGCAAGAACCGCGCTCGGCTCTTACTGTTTTTGTTTTATTGGTGCTTAGGGAAGCGCTGAATAAATCGCGGCACACATCTTACTTGCTTTTTTTTCGGTCTTTCGGTCAGCC
>USOZ01000244.1 GCA_900556525.1 uncultured Oscillospiraceae bacterium
CAGGGCAGGCACAATCATAATCTGGCAGAGCATACCGATGAGCATACCGCCGAGAAGTCCGATAGCCATGACGAGAAGCTGAACGATTTTTATAATCTGAAGCTGGCCGTCAACAACAAGATTGGCAAGGTTGTTGTCGAAGAAGTAGTACATAACGAGCGACAGACCGACGATCGAGAGAAGCATGATGGGGCTTCTGAGAATGCCCGAGATGAGGAGCCTTCTGAACGGATCGTTGGAGATCGCGATTTTGAAGTTCTCCTTCATGGTGTACTTCTTTTCGGACTGCTGAACTCTCTCTTTGACAGAGAAGCCGGCAAACTGGAAGAGAATAGTTGCGAATATCGTAAGGATAACGGCGATTATGATATAGGACATCTTGTCCGCATGAATAAGGTCAAGGCCTTTCTTCTCCTGGAACATGGGGGAGAGTGCCTTTCCGGCGAAGGTGATAAGCATACCGATAGCGCCGACGTTGGCGACGATACGGGCGAGCGAGAGAGCCTTTGCTCTGTCGTTCTCATCGTCGGTCATAAGCGAGGTTACACCCCAGAGCGGAATATCGCCGACGGTGTAGCACATACCCCAGAGAATATAGGAGATTGCCGCCCAAGCGATGATAAGAGCGTGCGCTGTGGGCGAGGTGTAGTCGGTGTACGTCTTGTTGCAGAATGTGAGAATGGTAATGATTCCTATCGGGATCGGGACGAACATGAGGTAGGGCTTGCACTTACCCCATTTTGTTCTGGTGTGGTCAACTATCGAACCCATCATCGGGTCATTGATAGCATCCCAAACGCGGGCGACGAAGAATATTACCGAGATGGCCATCGCCGGCAAAAAAATAATCGACTGCCAGTAGTACTGGAGTCCGCCTGCGATTATGTTGTAGATGATGTTCTGTCCTGCGAGACCTACTAAGTAACCTGTCAGCTCTTTGCCGGTGTAGGTGTTGTGCTTAATAGCTCCGCTCGGCGCCTTGTTTTTTCCTTTGCTCATTTCTACCTTCCTTTTGTGTGGTTTTTCGATACGGTTTTTATGTGCGAATTCGTGTGCAAAATTTTACACATAATTTTAAAGGATTATACCATATGTAAAAAGGTTTTTCAAGTACACGGATATATTTGAGCAGGTTTCACAAAAGGGACGGCGGCAATTTGGTCAAAATACCGACGCGCGTTGTTCGGTGTTCCCGAGACGAAACTTTAAGGGCAAAAAATGTCTCCGCGCAGCCCGGCTGCGAAAAGTTTGTTCCGCAAAGAAAAATACCCCGCTCGAAAGAACGGGGTATTGGTGCCGGTGACCGGGGTCGAACCGGTACGGTATCGCTACCACCGGATTTTGAGTCCGGCACGTCTGCCAATTCCATCACGCCGGCGTGAAACTGCAACAACAAGTATATCATAAACAATGATTTTCGTCAAGTAAAATTGACTTATTTTCAAAAAAATTTAAAAATCGCCTTGACATTTTAGTGAAAATGTATTAAAATTATAACGTGAATAAGTCTGTATCGCAATACATTTTTATACAGCTATTTATCATTTTTTACCAATCTTGGTTTACATATTATACTCCCCCTATACATTATTACTATTCCGAGGTATTTTTCACGATATATTTTTTGATTTAAAGTATTGACGATAAAATTTTCTGAATATTGATACTCTCAAGTCGGAGCGATAAAGCCTTGTGCTTACCGCCTTTCTTGTCCTGCGCTGTTTTCGGGAGGATTTATGAAAACCGGGACTTTTATAAAGGAGGAAGAGCACGTCATGGACATGGTACTTGCCATTGTGCTTATCGCTGCGGCTTTTGTTGTCGGCGTGGGCGCGGCGGGCTTCATCGCTTTCAAAATGGGCGTTGAACACCGCAAAAGAGACGCCGAGGCGCAGATTGAATCCGCCGAAAAGGAAGCTCAGCGAATCGTTGCCGAAGCGCACGAAAAGGCACAGACCGAAAAGAAAACAAAGCTGGTCGAAGCAAAGGATGAAATTTACCGCATGAGAGGTCAGGCGGAAAAGGAAATCCAGAAAATGAAGAATGAAACCGAAAGAGAACTCAAGGAACGCAGAAGCGAGGTTTCACGCTCGGAACGCAGACTTCAGCAAAAGGAAGAAAATCTCGACAAAAAGAATGACAAAATCGAAAAACTTGAAGAGAGCCTGACCGCTAAGAACAAAAAGGCGGAGGAAAAGCTCGCCGAGGCGGAAACTCTCAAGAAAAACCAAATGGATATTCTCGAAAGGATATCCGGCTTTACCACCGAACAGGCGAAAGATCATCTGCTTCGTATGCTCGATACCGAGCTTGACCACGAAAAGGCAATGCGCATAGTCGCTTTTGAACAGAAGATAAAGGACGAATGCGACGATAAGGCAAGAAGTCACATCGCTCTCGCGATCGCAAGACTTTCCGCCGAAACTGTTTCCGAAATGACGGTTTCCGTTGTTCCGCTGCCCAATGATGAAATGAAGGGCAGAATAATCGGACGCGAGGGCCGCAATATCCGCACGCTCGAACAGCTCACCGGAGTTGACCTTATTATAGATGACACTCCCGAAGCTATTACCCTTTCCAGCCACGACAAGGTTCGCCGTGAGATCGCGCGTATCGCGCTTGAACGCCTTATTCAGGATGGCAGAATCCACCCGACCCGTATCGAGGAAATGGTTGAACGCGCTAAGCGCGACGTTGAACAGAAAATTCGTCAGGAGGGCGAACGTGCTGTTCTTGAAACAAACGTAAACGGACTCAATCCCGAGCTTATCAAGCTGCTCGGACGTCTGTACTACCGTACTTCTTACAGTCAGAACGTTCTTGCGCACTCGATTGAGGTCGCACACCTTGCGGGAATGATGGCGGACGAACTGGGCGTTGACGCAAATCTCGCACGCCGCGCAGGTCTGCTCCATGATATAGGCAAGGCGCTCAGCATGGAAATCGAAGGCTCGCACGTTCAAATCGGTGTTGACGTATGTAGGAAATACAAAGAAAGCCCCGACGTTATTCACGCTATCGAGGCTCATCATGGCGACGTTGAGGCGCGCACCGTTATCGCCGCTCTTGTTCAGGCTGCCGATGCAATCAGCGCAGCAAGACCTGCGGCAAGAAGCGAAAACTACGAAAACTATATCAAGCGTCTTCAGAAGCTTGAGGAGATCTGCTCGTCCTACGACGGCGTTGAAAAGTCCTATGCAATTCAGGCGGGTCGTGAGATCCGCATAATGATCAAGCCCGACGTTGTTGACGACGACAAGATGATCGTTCTCGCACGCGAAATTGCACAGAAGATCGAAAAGGAAATGGAATATCCGGGTCAAATTAAGGTTAATATCATCCGTGAAAGCAGACACTCAGATGTTGCAAAATAGTAAAAAATAACTATTACAATTATAGGGTTGCCGTGCGGTAGCCCTATTTT
>USOZ01000245.1 GCA_900556525.1 uncultured Oscillospiraceae bacterium
AGACGGAAAATATGCAAGTAAGATGCGTGCCGCGATTTATTCAGCGCTTCCTTAGAAGTATTTTTTCATTATTTCATCAATAGTGCCGTCCGCTTTTAGTTCTTCGAGGGCGGAATTTATGTCCGAGAGAAGCTCGCCGCTGCCTTTTTTTACGCAGATACCGAATTCCTCGGGGTTGTCCTCCTGTATCCACGTCATTTCAAAAGCGTCATTTTTTTTCAGATAATTTTCGGCGACCATGCTGTCGCAGACGAGCGCGTCCAGACGACCCGCTTCAAGGTCCGAAAAAACGTCGGAAGCCGTTGCGTAGGCGAAACGGTTGAACTCGAAGCCGTTGCTTACAGCGAAATCCTTAATAAAAACGTCGGACGTTGTTTCGTCCTGAACGCCTATTTTAAGTCCGGCGGTCTCTTCGGGGGATGTCGGCTTGAATTCGGCGTCTTTAAGCGTCATTATGCACTGATAATTCGTGATATACGGGTCTGAAAAATCGAATTTTTCGGTTCGCCCGTCGGTTATTGTAACGGCGGAGATAACGCAGTCGTAATTATCCTTATTCAGACCCTCGAGAATACCTTCCCATGCGGTTTCAACGATCTGAGCCTTCATGCCCATTTTTTCGGCGAGCGCTTTTCCAAGCTCAATGTCTATCCCGATCTGCTCTTTATTCTCGGAGTAGTATTCAAACGGCGGATAACCGAAATTGCAGCCTATTCTTAATATCGGCTTTTCGGGTTCTCCGGAGCTGCACCCGACTGCGCAGAGCGCGGCGGCGCAGGCTGTTATTGCGGAAAAAAATCTTGTTATTTTCATTTTTCGGCTTTCCTTTCCCATTATTATATACAGCTTATCATATATCTTTAAAATTGTCAACCGAAAGCGGTATTTTTTGTGACTTTTTGCACAAAAAAGCAGCCTCATCTGCTTTACAGATAGGGCTGCTGCGGTGTTATGTTGCGTGTCTCGCAATTATGCGAATTTTAGGTTTTGAATTGTGTACGGAAATGTGTTCCTGCTTATGATCTTGCTGATACGCCGTTTTGCGCCGCTTGCAGTCGTCGGAAAATTCTTTTCCTGTTATGTCCTTGTTTGGATAGATGGTTATCGTCTTTAATTCTTTTAACATTTCTGCTCTCCCTTGAAATCGTTTATTGGCGATCGGTTTTAAATATCGGCTTTCCCGTCGGGTCTTTATCTCGACGGGAAGCCGTCACGCATTTCTACGTGAAAAAAATTCATTTTCTTCTCGCGGTGGTGCTGCCGCTTATTTTCTGTACTTTGCACCAATAAAAACTATAAAAAATCGAGTATAATCTTGCATATACGGTTTATACAAAGATTTTATCTATAGCTTTATTGGTGCTTAGTATTAGGACACCTTGCATTCATTGCTGTAGAATTTGATAGTTTGCTGTGCTCCGCTTTTAGGTGTAGCGGTTACTTCGCAGTAAACACGATACGTTCCCGCAGGAATATCGACTTCTATGCTTTCCATAGAAATTGACGCTGTGTTTCTAAGACGCTTCGAGAACGTGCTTCCGGCGTTGTACTTTGACCAGCCCAGAATGCTTTTTACTTCGAGATACTGCTTCAGATACAAGGTATCGTAGATTATATTATCTTGTACATCGGAATAAAGTGTGAGCTTAGCGCCGTTGGTGGTAGAACCGCTTACGGTTAATGTGCTGTATAAATTTGCATCGTAAATCGAAACGGTAGAAGTAAATCCACCGAAAGCAAAAGTCTGAACAGAGAACATTCCGAAGCACATAACCGCTGTAAGCATAACTGCCAGAATCTTTTTCATTAACTTCATATGTAGCTTCCTCCTTCTTTAATTACTCGAGAGATGTCTCTCTGCTATAAATAACAAATGAGGAAGTCAAAACGGGAATCGAAAAAATCAAGTTTGTAGAAATGCACCAATAAAAATTTACGCACAATGACTTTTTGTTGATTTTTAACTACATAATATAGAATTGTTTAAAATTATTGTAATTCCTTAAACTCTATTGAATGGATAAGTTCCTCAAGCATTTCTCTGCTGTAATTCTTGCTTCCCCATACCGAAATAACATAACCATTCATATAGATAAAGAAGGTGCTGGAGTAATTTCTTGTTGTAAAAAACATACCTTCATATCCGTCGATAATTATTTCTTCGGGCGGATTTACAGGCATTTCAGTATTTACCGAAAGTCTTAGATTTTTCAAATTTTCGATGGTATACTGATTCAGATATATAACCGTATCATCTTTAATGTATGAAACGTAGTAAGACATATCCTGAAAACCGCCGGTTTTTATTTTATATTCGGACATATCAGCGCTGAAATAAGCGTGTTCGGTTATTGAGTCCTTGGTGTGAATATCATCTCTCGCAAAAATGACATACGACCTTTTATCGGGTGCGACGTAAAGACCGAATCCGTTGAAATATTTATAGGTGGAAGCGGCTGTTATCGCTACGAAGCACGCGAATATCACTGCCGCGATTATATATTTCAGGCGGGGACGGCATTTGGCGCGGACAGGTTCGGGGCGGGCGAAACTGCTTATTATCTCTTCTTTTTGTTTAAGGTATCTGCGCGAAAATACATGATCGTCCATATCGGGGACGGAGTTCATCAGTTCTTCCGTGAGATATTTTTCCGCGATGTCATAAAATTTTCCCTTCATCCTTTACCTCTTTCTCCGTGCCGAGACATTCACTGAGACGTCGGCGCGCATTGCGTATGCGTTTGCGAACAGCAGAGTCCGTTATATTGAGCAGCTTCGCTATCGCGGGCGTAGGTATATCCGCGATAAATTTCAGATAAATTATTTCTTTCTGTTCATTTGTGAGCTGCTTTAACGCTTTCAGAATCTGTTCGGGCTTTTCGCTGTCTAAACTCTCAAAAGGATCCTCGGCGGGTTGATTGTCCATAGTTTCCAACGGAATTACATAGGAACGCTTATGGAGCTTGTTAATAGAAATGTTTCTAATAATAATAACAAGTAAGGGGGCCATTTTGGGAACCGTTTTAAGAGAAAATTTATCAATATTCTGAATTATTGTTAAAAATGCTTCATGCACGGCATCTTCAGAGTCGTGCCGATTGTGCAAAATGCTGAACGCTATTTTGTACATAACCTGCTCGTAGTTCGTATACAGCTCTCTTATTATATCTTTTTGTTCGTCTGTTTCAAGCAGTGACAGGTAAAAATTGAGCATTGACTTAGGCGTCCTTTCCGATTGCTTCACAACACTATTATATAACAAAATCGGACAAATTTCAACAAAAAAATGAAATGCGACCCCCGCAGAAATCCGCGGAGGTCGGAAAAATATCAGCAATAGCTGTAAAATCTGCACATGAGCATACCGTTGTACAGCTTCCGCCGCTTGGAGGCAGG
>USOZ01000246.1 GCA_900556525.1 uncultured Oscillospiraceae bacterium
ATACATTCGCAAAAATTTCACAAACGCACTTTTATTTCCTCGGAAAATGTGCTATACTATAATGTAAGAATAACGTTGGAGGGCCTATGCGAAGCGTTCAGGGAAATTTTCCAAGTTCAAACGGCATGAGCAGAGTCGCGTTTTACGTTTATCTGCCCGACTGCAAGCCGAAATGTATCGTGCAGATAGCGCATGGAATGTGCGAAAACGCGCTGCTGTACAAAGGTCTGGCGAAATATCTTACCGATAGGGGCTGTATCGTCTGTGCAAATGATTTTCTCGGTCACGGGCGCTCGGTTCGAGGGCGGGAGGACGTCGGATTTTTTGCACCGCAGAACGGCTGGCGCTGTCTGGTGCGCGATATGAAAAAACTGACCGATATTGTTTCGGGGAAGTTCCCGAATTTACCGATAGTTCTTATAGGGCACAGCATGGGCAGCTTTGCCGCGCGCGAATATTTGACTTGGTACGGCGACGGGCTTGCGGGGTGCGTGCTTGTCGGGACAAGCGACGGTTTTGACGGACAGAAGCTGCTTGTTGCGTTTGCGGACGCGCTTTGTCTGTATAAAAAAGGAAACTACACCATGCACGGGATAATGAAATGCGGGTGTGAGCTTTTTTGTTCAAAAATGAAGTGCAGGGCGAGCGGCTGGGACTGGCTTACGCGCGACAGAAAGATCCGCAACCTTATGGACAGGCACAGCTTTGATTACACGGCGAGCGCTTACCGCGATATTATTACTTTACTGGACGTTGTTTCTGCTCCCGACTGGGTTTACAGCGTTCCGAAGGAACTTCCGCTGCTGCTTATGAGTGGAATGAACGATGGAGTTGGGGACTGCGGGCGCGGCGTGGCTAAATTGTACAGGCGACTTAAAAATGCGGAGCATGAAGATCTGCGCGTTCGGCTTTATGCGGGCGCGCGCCATATGCTGCTGCATGAAATAAACAGAAAAACGGTTTATCGCGACCTCTATGACTGGATTACCCGGGTAATAATCCCGAAAAGGCACGAAAGGGAATGACAAAAATGAAAAAACAATTTCTTGAAATAGGAAAAATTACGAAGCTCCAGGGGCTAAAGGGTGAAGTCCGTATGCAATATTACTGCGACAGTCCCGACGTCCTTGAAGAATTTGATACACTTTACCTTGATAAAGGGAAAACCGCAGTCGGGCTTGAAAATGTCCGTTATCTGAAAAGCGATGTCGCGGTAATAAAGCTCGAGGGGGTCAATACTCCCGAGGAAGCTCAGAAATATATCGGAAAAACGCTTTATATGAACCGTGAGGACGCGGAGCTTCCCGAGGACGTATGGTTTATACAGGATATTATCGGGCTTGCGGCTGAGGACATAGACAGCGGAAAGGTCTACGGAAAAATAGACGAGATATATCAGAACGGCGGCGCGGATGTTTATTCTCTGCGGACACCCGAGGGGAAGCAGTATATGTTCCCCGCGATCCCCGAAGTACTTATAAAGACGGACATTGACGGCGGAAAGCTGTATATCCGTCCGCTCCCAAATCTTTTTGAGATCTACGAAAACGAGGGGGACGCGAATGATAAGGATTGATATTGCTACGCTTTTTCCTGCAATGTGCGAGGCTGTGCTTAGCGAAAGCATAGTCGGCAGGGGCAGAAAGGCGGGGCATATAGAGATAAACTGCCATAACATACGCGACTACACGCTCGACAAGCATAACCGTGTTGATGATAAGGCATACGGCGGCGGGACGGGAATGGTTATGCAGGCGCAGCCGATTTACGACTGCGTACAGGCTATCCGAGGGCAGCTCGGGGGAAATTCCGCGCCGCGCCTTATTTACCTTTCCCCGCAGGGTAAAAAACTTGACCAGGAAAAGGTAAAGGAGCTTGCTGCGGAGGACAATCTTATTCTTCTTTGCGGGCATTACGAGGGCGTTGACCAGCGCGTACTTGACGAGCTGAATTTTGAGGAAATTTCGGTCGGGGATTATGTTGTTACAGGCGGTGAACTCCCTGCGCTTATACTTACCGACGCGGTCGCGCGGCTTCAGGACGGTGTTCTTCCGAACGAGGACGCATATTCGATCGAAAGTCACTACAACGGTCTGCTTGAGCACCCGCAGTACACAAGACCCGAGGAATGGCGCGGGAGGAGAGTCCCCGAAGTGCTTATTTCCGGGCATCATGCCAATATAAAAAAGTGGCAGGACGAAATGTCGCTGAAAGTTACAAAGGAAAAGCGCCCCGATATGGTCGAATAGTTACTGCGCGGACTGTTGAAAAGTCATTGTTTAACTTGAATATGATGTTGAAAATTATTTGTGCAATTTCAACAACGTTGTTGAATGTTTTTGAGTTTCAATGAACAAAAACTGAAAAATATTTCGTTTCGGGGCGAAAAACTGCAAAAATCGGTTGACTTAAATCTCCGGAATGGATATACTTACATTGTAGGAACGACGAAGGAAAGTCGTAAAAAGGGCAACAAAAAACAATGGAGGGAAGATCTATGTTCGTAAGAGAAGTAGACGTAAAAAACCAGGTTGGTCTTCACGCAAGACCCGCAACATTCTTTATTCAGAAGGCAAACGAATACAAGTCCTCTATCTGGGTTGAAAAGGAAGAACGCAGAGTTAACGCAAAGAGCCTTTTAGGTATCCTTTCTCTCGGTATTGTCGGCGGTACAACTATCCGTATCATTGCGGACGGCGCCGATGAACAGCTCGCTGTTGACGGCTTAGTAAAGTTAATCGAAAGCGGCTTCGAGGAATAATTCCAAAGATTTTTACACGGAAAGCTGTGCAGACTGCACGGCTTTTTTGTTTGGCAACGCTGAAAGGAACTCAAAATGAAAAAAATAATCGCGGCGGGTCTGCTGTCGGTCATGCTGCTTAGCGGCTGCGCACAGACTGTAGATTACGACGGAAAAGAAGAAATTGAAAAGGCGCGGGAGCTTCATACGGGGCTTGAAAGTGCGTCGGTGAGCCTTACGGGCGGACAGAACGGCGGCGAGGACGTTACGCAGGAGATAACCTATCGTTTTGCGGGCGAGGTCATGCAGTATCTCTATCACGGCACGCAGAAGCAGACCGACGGGACTGTTAAAGAATACTACGAATTTAACAACGGCACTCGTCGTTGAATTGATACATCATCGTAAAGTCGGTTATGTTTATGCCTCTGAACGATTCGTACTGCACAAGCGCGCGGGGGTCATAAATGAACGTAAGCGTATTTCCGTCACGCTTCGTTTCGACGATCGCGCCCTCATATACCGAGAAAAGCTGCGCGCCGTCAGCAAAATAGTGACGGCTCGATTTGCTGTACGAGTAAAAACCCTCGCTGCCCTTGGCGTAATAATCCCACTCCGTATCCTCGGGCAAAGAAATTGAAAAGGCGCGGGAGCT
>USOZ01000247.1 GCA_900556525.1 uncultured Oscillospiraceae bacterium
CTTCGCCCATACGCTTAACGGGCTTATCGAGGGACTTTCAAGCTCGGGCTGTACGCTTACTGTCGCGCTTTACGTCTACGCGAAGGAACAGGGCGAATTCGGCGTTGCGTTCGCGATAGCGGCAATACTTATGGTAATGACGCTTATAATAAATCTCGCCGCAGACCTTGTCGGCAGATATTTCAAAAAAAGGAGGAGCCTATGAACAGTATAATAACCGTCAAGGACCTCAATCTTTATTACGGCGCGGCTCACGCGCTCAAAAATGTGAACATAGACATTGCAGAAAACAGCATAACCGCGCTTATAGGACCGTCCGGCTGCGGAAAATCGACATTCCTCAAAACGCTCAACCGAATGAACGATCTTATCCCGGGAGTACGCATCGAGGGCGGCGTCCGCTATAACGGCATGGACATTTTCGGAAAAAATGTCGACGTAAACGAGCTGCGCAGGGAAATAGGCATGGTTTTTCAGAAGCCTAATCCTTTTCCTATGAGCATTTACGACAATATCGCCTACGGCCCGCGCACCCACGGCATAAAGAACAAAGCGGCGCTTGACGAGATCGTCGAGGAGTCGCTTACGGGCGCGGCGATATGGGACGAAGTAAAGGACAGACTGAAAAAATCGGCGCTCGGGCTTTCGGGCGGACAGCAGCAGCGTTTGTGCATTGCGCGCGCTCTCGCGGTAAAGCCGAAAATACTGCTGATGGACGAACCGACAAGCGCGCTCGACCCGATTTCGACTTCTAAGATAGAAGACCTTGCAGTCGAGCTGAAAAAGTGCTATACTATTGTTATAGTTACTCATAATATGCAGCAGGCTGTACGAATTTCTGACGACACGGCATTTTTCCTCCTCGGCGAGCTTATCGAATACGGAAATACCGAGAAAATGTTCTCGATGCCGCATGATAAGCGCACGGAAGACTATATTACGGGAAGGTTCGGTTAATATGAGAAACAGGTTTGATGAACAGCTTGAGCTGCTTAACAAAAAGATGATAGAAATGGGCGCGCTCTGCGAAAGCGTTATCGCGTCCGCTTCAAAAGCGCTTATCGAGGGGAACTGCGACCTTGCGAAGCGGGTCTCGCCCGCGGACGAGGAGATCGACCACCTCGAGCACGACATTGAAACGATATGCCTGCGGCTGCTTTTACAGCAGCAGCCCGTCGCGAGCGACCTGCGCCAGATTTCCGCAGCGCTTAAAATGATAACCGATATGGAGCGTATCGGCGACCAGGCGGAGGATATTGCGGAGATAATAAAGTTCCTCGGCGGACGGACGGGCGCGGAATGCCTCGAAATAAAGGATATGGCGCTTTCAACGATAAAAATGGTCAACAACAGCGTCGAGGCGTATGTAAAGCGCGACACCGCGCTTGCCGAAGCGGTTATCGCCGCAGACGACACGGTAGACGCTTATTTCAACTCGGTAAAAAATTCGCTTATCGCGCTTATTGCGGCAAATCCCGCAGACGGCGAATATGCGATAGATATGCTTATGATAGCGAAATATTTTGAACGTATCGGCGACCACGCCGTAAATATTGCGGAGTGGGTAGTTTTCGCCGTTACGGGAATACACAAGGGAGAAGCTGAACTATGATCTGGTGCGTTGACGACGATGACGCTATAAGGGATATCGAAGTATATGCCCTTAAATCGACAGGATATGGAGCGGAGGGATTTTCCTGCGCGGCGGATATGTTTTCCGCGCTCGCGGAGAAACAGCCGCAGCTTGTGATACTCGACATAATGATGCCGGGAGAGGACGGCATAGGCGTTCTCAGAAGGCTGCGCGGCGACCCGAAAACGAAGAATATCCCCGTTATAATGGCGACCGCAAAGGGCACGGAAATGGACACTATCGAAGCGCTCGACCTCGGCGCGGACGATTATCTCATAAAGCCGTTTGGCGTTATGGAGATGATCTCGAGGGTAAAGGCGGTTCTGCGCCGCTGTAAGCCTGCCGAGGAAAATACGGTCCTTACGGCGGGAAAAATCGTCCTCAGCGAAACTGAACGCACAGTCACGGTAAGCGGCGAAAAAACCGCGCTTACATATAAGGAATTCGAGCTTCTCCGTCTTTTCATGAAGCACAAGGGGACGGTTTTTTCGCGTGAAAGGCTGCTCTCCGAGGTATGGGGAACGGATTACTTCGGCGAGACCCGAACCGTCGATATGCACATAAAGACCCTGCGTAAAAAGCTGGGCGAATGCGGAAAATATATCGAAACGGTGATAAATGTCGGGTATCGCTTTGTTATCGGGGGCGATTAAATGGCAAAAAAAATATTCAGGTCGATTATTCTTGTATCATTTGCGGTCCTGCTGACGAGTATCGTGCTGATAATGGGCGTAATGTACGGCTATTTCACGCGGATAAGCGAGGGTCAGCTTAAAACCGAGCTTGAAATAGCTTCACAGGGCGTTGCTGCGGGCGGGACTGACTACCTCGCGCAGATAAGCGAGCAGGGACGGTTCACATGGATAGCCGCCGACGGAACGGTCATATTCGACAGCGCGGGGACCACCGAAAATCACGCCGACCGCGAGGAAGTTGTTGAGGCGCTCAGAAGCGGAGAGGGAAGCAGCTATCGCTATTCCTCAACGCTCACGGAAAAGACGGTTTACTGCGCGAAAAGGCTGTCGGACGGGACGGTTCTGCGTATTTCGTCGTCGTATGTGACCGCGCTTTCGCTGGCTATGGGCATAGTTCAGCCGATAGCGGTTACGGTTATTGTCGCGGTAATACTCTCGGCGCTGCTTTCCTCGAGGATCGCGAAAAAAATTGTCGAGCCGCTGAAAAAACTCGACCTTGAAAATCCTCTCGAAAACGATTCGTATGAGGAACTTGCGCCCGTTCTGGGCAGGCTGAGAGTTCAGCAGAGGCAGATAAACGCTTATATTGCCGAATTGAAGCAAAAAAAGGAAGAATTCGACAGAATTTCCGACAGCATGAGCGAGGGGCTTATAATTGTCGGGAAAAATGATAAAATAATAAGCATAAATAAGGCTGCACGCCGCATTTTCGGCTGCTCGGACGACCCGACGGGCGAAAATTTCATGACGGTCGAGCACAGCGCGGAGATGAACCACGCGGTCGAAACGGCGCTTTTGGGCAAGCACAGCGAGTTTAAAAAGCAGATAGGCGGACTTGAATATCAGTTCGACCTCAGTGCAATAGAAACCGACAGCGAAATACTCGGCGCGGTTATACTTGCGTTTGATATAACCGACCGTGAATTCGCCGAGAGAAACCGCCGAGAGTTCACCGCGAATGTTTCGCACGAGCTTAAAACTCCGCTCCAGTCGATAATCGGCAGCGCGGAACTGCTCGAAAACGGCATGGTAAAAGCGGAGGACCCGTCGCG
>USOZ01000248.1 GCA_900556525.1 uncultured Oscillospiraceae bacterium
TACAGGCGGTGCCGCGCGTGCGCTGTTTTTATGCTAATGGAAAGAGTCTGACTATGAAAAATAAACTAAGAAGATTACTGCCCCGAAAGGGCGACGCATATATTGATACACTTATAAGCATATTTGTTATTATCATTTTTCTGGCGGTAATAATTATTGTACTGCCTGTTTTTATAAAGAAATTTCATTTGGATATGTTTGCGGATCAGGTTTCATCGTTTATCGCAGTGTCCGGCGGAACGGAAAACCTCGACGTTGAAAAGCTCGCGGAAGAAATGGGAGTTTCGCTTGACAGCTATGAGATCGTAGTATCGCCCGAAACGGTATGTCTGCCTGACGCGGATAATCCCGAACGCATACAGCTCACGGGACTTTATACCGTAAATGTCTATTCTACGGCTTATATCGGGCTCGGCGGGATCGTTGATTCAATTCCGATAGAGCTTTCTTCCTCCGCAAGGGGCAGAAGCGAGGTTTACTGGAAGGATATGGAGGGGATAACCCCGTCCGGAGGCTGAACATGAAAAAAATTACTCCGAAAAGATTAAAACTGCTAGTCGTCAGACGCGGCGCTTCGGCGGTCACAGCCGTTATAATCCTCTTTGTCTGCGTTATAATTTTTGCGTTTATTTTTGAACTTTATTCGCTTTACACCATATCGACCAATGTTCATAACTGTTTCGAGCGCTCGATAAAAACAATAACTGCGCTAAACGAGATATACGTTTATGAAAATCTGCGTGAAAATGTAATGGAATTGACAGAGGACGACCTTGACAGGCTGATAACGCTTGACGAGCTTAAAGCTTCGGTATGTGAAGAGCTTGGGCTTGTTGAAAATGATACGGGACTGTACCGCATGAATAAAAACGGCGACGGTTTCAGCTACTGTATAAACAGCCTTGAATTTGAACATATATATTATGACTCTACGGACACGCTATGCTTTGAGGCAAAAGGGAAAATTGAAGTTCCGCTTGGCATAATGGGCGGAAACATAGGGAAAATTACGCTAGGGTTAAATGTGAAATCCGTTTACGGCTCAAAGCTCAGAACGGATAGGTAGGGAAGCGCTGAATAAATCGCAGCACGCATCTTGCTTGCATATTTTCCGTTTGATTGCACGAAAATTCCTTGAAATACATCAAGTATTCCTGCGTCGTTTTCATACAATCAGACGAAAAATCTGTCTGCGCAATCTGCATACCCGATTTAATCAGCACTTCCTTAGCCTTTTCAGCGTTAAATCACACCCTGTTCACAAATATTCTATTGACATTGCGTGAAGGTGTGAGTATAATAAAATAAGTGATGATGGCGGCGCTTTTACTCACAGTGCCGCCAAGTTTTATTTGAAGTGCTGTTTAAATCCGGTGTGCAAGCGAGATGCGTGCCGTGATTTATTCAGCGCTTACATATACCGAAAGGATACAAAATGTCATATCAGGAAGATAAAAGAGAACTTCTTAAACTCAAGCAGGGGATTATCGAGGAAAGCGAGATAATTCACGAGGAAAAGCCCGAACACGTTGAGCTTCACGGCTGGAAAAAAGTGTCTAACTTTTTTTATCATTATAAATGGCACGTTATTGTCAGCATTTTTTTCATTGCTGCAGTCGCGTTTTTCACATACGATATTGTAAAAAAAGAGGCGGGAGATATACGCGTGCTCGTTATAACCAAGAACGCCCAGAATTCCGCCGAAATTGTATACAAAACAAAGGATATTGAGCTTGCACTTGAAAAATACTGTCCCGATTTCGACGACAGCGGATACGTTCATGTCGAAGTGTTTGCCATTGACCTCGGCGATAATCCTAACGCGCAGTATTCGCTTGCGCAGGTATCTAAGCTCACCAGTGAGCTTATGATTGGCGACGCGCAGATGTTTATTGTTGACAAAGAGGGGTTTGATGACTTTACCGAGGGCAGCGATGCGGTATTCTACGACCTTTCCGAGCTTTATCCCGACTGTGAACAAACTGACGGGATATTCTACAAAATAAAGGGAAGCGGGCTTGCGACGCTGGCGAATTATGAAGAAGCCTGCCCCGAGGATCTGTATATAGTGCTGCCCGAATATGTCAATACGTCCTCAAAAAAGGAAAACGCGGAACTTTTCCGCAATCGCTGCCGCGAGGTAATGGACAATATCGTAAGCGGCAATCTTGCCGGCTGGATAGACGACGACGGACGAGTTTACGGCATTTACAACGACAAAGATGATAAGTAAAGCGCCGCACAATGCTGCGCGGCGCGAAGGTCAGAGAAATTTCTTCAGTCCGTCGGCGTACTTTTCTTCATAGCTCAAAAGCTGTTCCGCCTTATTCAGGGTCCTTTCGCCTGCGCTGTGGCAATGGTTCACGGTTTCGGCGATGTCGATTATGCCCATGTTTGTGCCGTTGTACATGAGCTTCGCGAGATTGTTGCGGCTGTCGTTCATCGTAGTCTTCATGCCTATCCCCATTTTTGCCATTGCTGATTCCATTGCGGGGACAGGCTCGACTTTTCCGCCGCCCTTCTCAATTTCACTTTTAAGCTCCTTACAGGTTTCCTCGTAATGCGCCTGCTGGCGGTCGATGTACTCGCGGAGTTCTTCGTTATCGCATTTTTCCGACACCTGTTTTATACATTCGGACGCCATGCGGCTGTTTTTGTAAATACAATTTAAAATATCAATATCATGTTTATGCAGCATACGGATACCTTCTTTCCGGGAGAATGTCCCTGTATCAGTATCTGCGGAAAGGACTGCGGTTATGCAGAGAGAGCCGATAATCAAAAAATTCATAAAAGGCTTCGGATATATGTTTTTTGGAAATATCCTCAGCGGGATAATGGTAATTTCTACCGCGCCGTTTATTTCGGTGTGGTTTGTTTCGCTTGTTGCGCAGCTTCTGACGTTCCTTATTTACACTTCGCTCATGTTCACGGCGGGCTTCCGCGACGGGCAGAGGGAATGTCAGCTCCTCAAAAATCACCGCGTCGAGTCTGTTCCGAAATACACATGGATAGTTCTCGGGCTGATTCTATGGGTTATTATGTGTATTCCGATAGTTATTTTGACGCTCGGCATGAATGGCGTGCTGATGATAACGGGCGAATATATGTTCATCTATCGTTTTATCTGTGGAACTGCCGCGCCGCTTATCTACATCGGCGAGCTTACTGCGGCAAGCGTTGCGGAATACCCGCTTTGGCTGCCGCTCGCGAGCATGGCGATTTATCTTATAAGCACGCCTCTCGCGGCGCATATCGGCTATCGCTTCGGCATTGACGAGGACAAGCAGCGCAGCTTTATGTACGATAAAAAGTGATGCGCACGCCCTGCGCGAAGCGAAGCGGAGGGCAGGGCGGCGGTG
>USOZ01000249.1 GCA_900556525.1 uncultured Oscillospiraceae bacterium
TGTTGCTGAGGCATTCAATTTTTCTTTAGACAATACTTCTGTAGGTAAAGTTTCATCATTATCTTCAAAAAGAGCAAATAGTTTAGGGTTAGATGTTTCAAAAGCAGAATCAATATTAGGTTATAAACTCCCTACCTTACAGGAAGTTATATTACAATTAAAAAAGGATTATCAAAATGTTTAATAAAGAAATAAGAATAGGAACTAAAAAAATTGGTTTAAGATATCCTACATATTTTATTGCAGATATTGCGGCTAATCATGATGGGGACTTAAATAGAGCAAAAGAGTTAATTTATTTAGCAAAAGAGTCAGGAGCTGATTGTGCAAAGTTTCAACATTTTCTAGCAGAAAAAATCGTTAGTGACTATGGATATAAGCATTTGAAAGGGATAAAATCTCATCAGGATAATTGGGATAAATCTGTTGCAGAAATATATGATGAATATCATTGTAAAAGAGGTATCATTAAGTCTTATCGGTGTTCTTAAGGGTATGTGGAATCTGATCATTGGTCTGATTGTATCTGTATATGTATTGTGCAGCAAGGAGCAGTTTGCCGGACAGAGTAAAAAAATAATCTATGCATTCTGTTCCAAAAAAAGAGCCAATGAGTTGATCAGTGATATGAGATACGCCAACAAAACCTTTGGCTCCTATGTCAGCGGTAAAATCATCGATTCCATAATTATTGGATTTTTATGTTTCTTTTTAATGAAGTTCCTTCATATCAATTATCCTGTATTAATCAGTGTAATTATAGGTGTTACCAATGTCATTCCATTTTTCGGACCTTTTATCGGTGCAGTTCCGAGTGTATTGATCATTCTATTGATCAACCCCTTAAACGGTATCAAGTTCCTGATCCTGATCATTTTACTACAGACCTTTGACGGCAATATCTTAGGACCGAAAATTCTGGGTGACTCAACCGGTTTATCAAGCTTCTGGGTTATTTTTTCCATTACATTATTCGGAGCATATTTCGGCATTATCGGAATGGCTATCGGCGTACCGATTTTTGCACTTATTTATGCTGCATTCCGCCGAAAAGTCAACCGCAGTCTGACAGCTAAAAATATGCCGATCAACACTTTGGAATACCAGTTCCTAAACAGGGTAACAGAAGATAATACCATGATTTTCCTGACGGAAGAAGAAAAACGTAATTCCAGAAAATCTGCTAAAAATGCGCAAAAGAAAAGCCTTTTATCGCAGATATTGGCATTGATGCACAAGAATTCCAATGAAATATCTGACAATACCGATAATACCTATAATACTGATAATACCGACGATAATACCGATAAGATCAATGCTGACGATAAGAACAAAAAGGACGAAAACATAAAGGAATAATATATAAAACATGAAATTTGTAATACAAAATGTACTTAATGCATCTGTAACCATTGATGAACAGATTGTAGGAAAAATCAACCAGGGGTATGTCGTTTTTATTGGAGTTTCCGATGAAGATGATGTAGCCATTGCAGATAAAATGATCCAGAAAATGATAAATCTGCGTATCTTTAAAGATGAAAACGGCAAGACTCATATCTGCGGAGTATGCAAGGGCAAGGTAAGAAATTCCGTAGGTGCAGGCGATTCAATGGTGGCAGGCTTTATCGCAGGCTGCGAAAACGGCGACTATGAATACGCACTTAAACTTGGTACAGCGTCCGGCGGAGCAACGGCATTTTCCGACGGACTTGCAGAAAAGAAAACTATAGACGAGCTTATGGAGCAGTTAGCTTAAACCGAAAAAGGAGGAAAAGAATATGAGAATAGTTGACTTATTGAATAAGGACAGCATTCTTTTAAACGGTGCACCGAAAAGCAAGACAGAGGCTATAGATATGCTGGTCAATCTTCAGATGAAGAGCGGCAACATATCCGACAGAGAGATATATAAGCAGGGCATTTTAGCCCGTGAGGAAAAAGGCTCGACAGCGGTAGGAGAGGGCATAGCAATCCCCCACGCAAAGAGCAGTGCGGTAAAAGCCCCCTCGCTTGCGGCTATGACAGTGCCGGGCGGCGTTGATTACGAAGCGCTTGACGATGAGCCGTCAGACGTGCTGTTTATGATAGCCGCACCCGATACTGAGGCAGACGTTCATCTTGAGGTGCTTTCACGTCTTATGACTCTGCTTATGGACGAGGATTTCAGAGCAAAGCTCCTTTCGGCAAAGGATACAGACGAGTTCTTATCGGTTATCGACACCGCCGAAAAGGCAAAGTATCCCGATGAACCGACAGCTGATGAAACGACAGATAAAGAAGCACCCGAAAACGCCGACAGGATAAAGGTGCTTGCAGTTACCGCCTGTCCTACAGGTATCGCACATACCTATATGGCGGCAGAGGCACTCGAAAAGGCAGGCAAGAAGCTTGGTATTTCCATCAAGGTTGAAACAAACGGCTCAGGCGGAGCAAAGAACGTTCTTACCGATAAGGAAATAGCAGAGTGCGACGGTATCATCGTAGCGGCTGACAAGGCGGTAGAGATGGCTCGCTTTAACGGTAAAAAGGTGCTTTCGACAAAGGTTTCCGACGGTATAAAGATTCCCGAGGAGCTTATCGGAAGAATAGAAAAGGGCGATGCTCCCATTTATCATCACGAGGGCGGAGCGGCAAGCTCATCTTCATCTATAGCAAACGAGAGCTTCGGCAGAAAGATATACAAGCATCTGATGAACGGTGTATCAAATATGCTCCCGTTCACCGTTGCAGGCGGCATCTTCATAGCGCTTGCATTCCTTATAGATACGCTGATGGGCGTACAGCCGGGCGACAATTTCGGTACTGTAACTCCCGTAGCGGCATTCTTCAAGACAATAGGCGGTTACGCTTTCAACTTTATGATACCCGTACTTGCAGGCTATATCGGTAAGAGTATAGCAGACAGACCCGGCTTCCTTGTAGGACTTGTCGGCGGCTATCTTGCAACTACAGGCTCGACCTTCGTCAAGATAGGCGGCGATGTTCCCTCAGGCTTCCTCGGCGCACTCTTTGCAGGCTTTGTCGGCGGATTTATTATGCTCGGACTTGAAAAGCTCTGCGACAAGATGCCCAGAGCCCTTAACGGCATCAAGCCCGTTCTCATTTACCCCCTCGCAGGTCTTGGCATCATAGCTGTAGTAATGTGTGCGATAAATCCCTTCATGGGCATCATCAACACTGCGATAGCCGATTTCCTGAACCACATGGTTGCAGAGAGCAAGATATTCCTCGGTGTTATACTCGGCGCAATGATGTCTATAGATATGGGCGGACCGTTCAATAAGGCGGCTTATGTATTCGGTACTGCGGCAATAGCAACAGGCGGCTACGATATAATGGCGGGCAGTGCCAGCAGT
>USOZ01000250.1 GCA_900556525.1 uncultured Oscillospiraceae bacterium
TTTAAAGGCAAATTGTTATTTAATTTCGTAAGAAAAGTTCATTGATTTTTCGACAGTATGATGATACAATAAAACCAAATCAAAAAACGCGTTTGCCGTATGACCGTGTCCTAAACAGGATGTTTTTGCCATTGCTGTTTATGGGTCGGGATAACGGCGGTTTTGTTTATTATACGGTATTTTTGGTCACGGTTACGCATTATCATGCGAAAGGAGGCAACCATGCATGTAACTATCCACAAATCACACTCAGATGTGTTTGCGCAAGAGCTTTCAAAGGCTCTTGCGGAGCTTATCATGGCACTTGACGGAGCGCCCGCGCCCACAGCTTCGCCTCCCGAGAACAAGGGCGGTGACGCTGCATGAGAATTGCGGTTTATTCACGGAAATCCAAGTTCACAGGCAAAGGGGACTCAATCGAAAACCAGGTCGAGCTTGCCCGCGAGTATATACGGCTGCATTATCCCGGCGTTTCCAAGCGCGATATTATGGTTTTTGAAGACGAAGGCTATTCCGGTAAAAACTTTGACAGACCGCAGTTTAAAGCCATGATGTCGGAACAATCAAGACAGCATTTCGACGCAATCGTTGTATACCGTCTTGACCGAATAAGCCGTAATGTCGGCGATTTTGCTTCACTTATCGAAACGCTCACAAGGGCGGGAACAGCCTTTGTGAGCATAAGGGAGCAATTTGACACAGCCACGTCAATGGGCAGAGCAATGATGAATATATCGGCAACTTTTGCTCAGCTTGAACGTGAAACTATTGCGGAGCGAATCCGCGACAATATGTATCAGCTCGCGCGCGGCAGCCATTGGACGGGCGGCACAACGCCTTTGGGCTATAAATCCGAAAAAGAAACTCACTCAGAAAACGGCAAAACGCGCAGTTTCTATCGCCTTGTTATTGAGCCTTCAGAGGCGGCGGTTGTCCGGATAATTTTTGAGCATTTTCTTGAAAAATACAGCTGTAAAAGCGTTGAAACGCATCTTATGAATAAGGGAATAAGGACAAGAAAGGGTATGTTCTTCGACGACGTTGCCATACGGCGTATCCTGACCAACCCCGTTTACTGTGAAGTGACGGAAGAAAGCCTCGGCTATTTCTCAAAAATCGGCTGTGAGATCATTTGTGATAACAAATGGCGGGAATCGCCTGTCGGTTTTATGTCATATAATAAGACAAATCAGGAACGAAAGCTGCAGCCAACAGACAAGTGGCTCCTCACCGTTGGAACGCATGAGCCTGTTATTTGCAGTTCCGATTGGATTCGGGTTCAGCGAATCCTTGAGGAGAACTCCATAGAATATAATAAGCACGCTCGAAAGCTGCGCCGTGAGAACAATCCCATTTCCTTATTAAACGGCATTATTTACTGCTCCTGCGGCGCGCCTATGAGAACCAAGAGATACAGAACCGGAGGCGACAGTTTTTCCTACATATGTACCGCAAAAGAACGCAGTCACAAAAAACTTTGCGAAATTAAAAACTGTATAGGCAAAAAGGCAGATTTCGCTGTAAAGAATCTAATCGTCAAAGCAGAAGTTGACACAAATATTATCTCTCAGCATCTCAGAAAGCTAAAGGAATCGGCAGGCAGGGTTGGTGGCTACAAAAACAACCTTTCGGAAGCTTTGACTCGTTCCATAAATGAAAAGCAGAAGCAAATCGATAATCTCACAGCGTCAATTTCAGCGGGATTTCTCAGCGGTCAGGCTCTCGACCATGTAAACAAAACGCTTAATGAAGCGCTTGCGGAACTTGACGAGCTTAAGGAAAAGCAGATGAAAAACAATAGTGATACGGGCGGCGAAAAAATTGTCCTGACCGACATAAGCTCCGCGCTTTCATATCTGTCGGCGAATTTTGATCAAATTCCGCTTCTAAAAAGACGTGAATTTATTCGGAAAGTAATAAGAAAAGCAGTCTGGGACGGCGAAAATCTCGATATATATCTTGTCGGATCCGATGACGCGGCTGACAAAACGATTATAGAAACTTCTTCCGAAGCCGAGGGAAAGAAAACCGCAGACGGCAGCCCGTCTGTTGCCGAGGACGATTACGCAAACTTCAAAAAATCCGCGCCCGATATAATACGGCAGTATGCCGCTGTACATAATCTGAGCTTAAGAAAACTTGCCGCATATTGCGGGGTTTCATATACTGCGCTCAAGAAATGGCTCAACAAAGCCTTTTGCCCGTCTAAAAATATTTATGATAATGTCTTTCGGGAATACTTTTTATTAACTCGGCAATAAAATATCGATAATATCTATTTACATTCATCACTAAAAATGATATAATAGAAATATGAAAAATGATGAACGAACAAACTACAAGAAATGCAAGCCAGATGTTTTATATGAAGCAAGAAAAATCGTAATAAAGATATGGTAAAAAAATACCTATCCTTCGATTCATACAGCTGCAAAAGAGGAAGGAGCAGAAATATTCTGGGGAGATGAAACTGCTATTCAAAATGAAAGTAATTATGCTCGTGGATATGCTCCGAAAGGCAAAGCACCTGTACTGAAAGTTCAGACAGTAAAGCTGCATATCAATATGATTAGTGCCATAAGCAACAGAGGAAAAGTGCATTTTATGTTCAGTCAGGAGTCGATAAATTCTGAAAAACTGATCGATTTTATGGAAAGACTTATAAAAGATTCAGGGCATAAAATATATCTGATACTGGATAATCTTCGTGCGCATCAAAGCAAAGCTGTTACTGCATGGGTAGAGGAGCATAAGGAGCAAATCGCATTGTTCCATCTCCCGCCATATTCGCCTGAATACAACCCGGATGAATACCTGAACCATGACCTGAAACAGTCGATCGGTCATAGAGAAATGGTGAAGGATAAGGATGAATTACAACTCCGTGCCGATGAGTTTATGGATAATCTCGCTTCTGATTCTGAGCATGTAAAGTCTTATTTCGAGCATCCTAAACTGGACGATTATGACGAGATTTGAGCTGTTTTATTTTTATCGATATTTAGTTGCCGGAGTAATAACATAGTACGGCTTATCTGTCAACCACACGGCAAGGCAATCTCTCACGCTGTCAATGTGCTGTTTTTCAAAATGCACCCCCTAATCAAAAAAGTGCCAAAAGTCAAACGATAGCTTTTTCTATCGTTTTCCCTTTGACACCCCATTTTCAGCTTTTTTCGGTTTTTCAGCGGGTTTTAAGGCTGTATTGAGAAGTAATCGTTTTCCGATTGTTCGTTTTCCTCGACTTTACGACATTGCGAGGGCATGAAAATACACCCCAACTTTGTATCAAAATTGGGGTGCGAATATGGTTGCGGGAGCTGGATTTGAACCAACGACCTTCGGGTTATGAGCCC
>USOZ01000251.1 GCA_900556525.1 uncultured Oscillospiraceae bacterium
AGGCGGAAACGTCGCCGTGCCAGTGCCAGACGGGAATATCCGCTTCGGCGCAGAGGTCGTTAAGGCGCAGGAACTGATCATTTATCAGAGCTTTCAGCGGACCTATATAAAGCGCGCCGACCGAGCGCGGCATATCTTCCGAAAAAAGCGTTAAAATAGGGAAAAAAGCGGCTTCCGTTTTTCCCGAAGCGGTCGAAGCCGAAAGCAGCACGTTTTCGTCGCTGTTAAAAATCGCGTCGCCCGCGGCAGCCTGTATCGCGCGCAGGCTTTCCCAGCCGTTTCGATAAATAAACTCCTGCACGAACGGAGCGTATCTGTTAAAAATGTTCATAGTTCAAATTCCGTAAAGCCGTTTTCTTCCGTCTGTTCTTCGAGCTGCGTTTTCGCGTAGGAAAACTCGTCCGAACCCAGCAGCCCTGCAACGCTCTGTTCGGGGTGCTGATAAATTATATCGAGCAGCTCGATAAAATCGCGTATTACCTCGCGCGGGGTGATATTCGTGTCTGCGCCGATCCGTCCGAACTCTATCTTTATAAATGTAACAAGGTCATCCTGCGTAAGCGTAGGCGTATAGTCGAAAAGCACCGAGTGTATCTCGGTCAGCTTTTCGGTAAGAACGAGCATTTCCTCATAGGTGAGCGGTCGGAGCTGTATCACGGGCGCGAGCATATCCTTTACGCTCTCGCTGCTGAACCGCCCCTCGGCAAGCCGCGAACGCAGCGCTTCATAGCTGTATATGCCGCGTCGGTTATCCTCTATACACTGCGGCGTTCCGCACATTATTATACCGAGATACTGCGCCTTGCCCTGTAATGTATCGTTGTACATTGTCAGTATTTTTTCGTAGTTATACTGGCGGGTTATCGCGTTCGGTATCTTGTAAATGTTCACAAGCTCGTCTATCAGTATCAGCATTCCGCTGTACCCTGCCATTTTCAGAAACATTGCAAACAGCTTTATATATTCGTACCAGTCGTCGTCCGTAACGATTATGTTTACGCCGAGTTCCGCTTTCGCCTCGCTTTTTGTGGAATATTCGCCGCGAAACCACTTCACTACCTTAGCCTTGCTCTCATCGTCGCCGCCGAGGTACGCGCGGTAATATATCGTAAGCAGCCGCGCAAAATCGAAGCCGTGCACAAGCTCGCCGAGCGCGCCTGTTACTGCATATATTTTCTGTTCAACCCGCTTTGCGAAAGCGGGGTCGTCGGGACTTAGTCCGCTTTCCGCCGCAGTTTCGGACTGCACCCCGCTTATCCAGCGGTCGAGGATAAGCGTAAGCGCGCCGCCCTCGGGACGCGTCTTTGTGGAAAGATTTCGTATAAGCTCCTTATAGGTAGCAAGCCCCTGCCCTTTCGTTCCCTGAAGCCGCCTTTCGGGCGAAAGATCCGCGTCCGCAACGGCGAAGCCCCTGTCCATAACATAGCTCCGTATAGTCTGGAGCAGGAAGCTTTTTCCGCTTCCGTACCGTCCCGAAATAAAGCGGAACGAAGCGCCGCCCTCGGAAATAATATCAACGTCGTGGAGCAGCGCGTTTATCTCGGTTTCACGCCCAACGGTTATATACGGCAGCCCTATGCGCGGAACAACTCCGCCTTTAAGCGAATTTATAACTGCCGAAGCAATTCTTTTCGGTATTTTCACTGCGGTATCCTCTCTTTCAGTTCATCGGTGTAATCTTCTATAAGTATAGGCTCGTCGCCCGAAAATTCAATAACGGTGTCCCCGAAAAGGTCGAACAGCTTTTCGTTCACCCCGTCGGAAAGCAGCAGCGCGGTCGTTGAATTCGCGCGCAAAATATCGCCGTAAGGCTGCCCGTAAAGCAGCGCCCGCAGAAAAGCGTATTCCGCCGCGGAAAGTCCGAGCATATCGCGTGGTTCGGCTTCCTCTGCGGAGGTATTCTGTTTTTCGGGAGTTTTCTCTTCGGGCTGAACTTCGGGGATTTCCGGCTCGGTTTCCTCCTCGATAATAAGCCTGTCGCGCGTAATATCAGCCGAACGGCGTATGTCGCCGAGCTTGGACAGATCGAGCGAAATGATGAGCTTCTCGCTCTTTTTCTTCTCCTCAAGATACAGCGCTATCTCTTTCTGAATAACAGTGAGAACGCTTTTCGCACTTACTGCGGGTTTCAGCGGTCGGAAGCCGAATTCGTCGCGCAGGCAGCTTTCAACAGTCTTTATAATATCGCCCAGCTCGCGGCTTCTCGAACGTCCGCCGTAGTACATTTCGCAGCTCCATATACCGTTTTTGCAGGTGTATCGGTGGATCTCGTTCACGTCATACTCATAATCCTTGTACTTTCTGCTGTCGTAGAAAACTGCGCTGCTGAACATGGGATAAATGCAGGCGGTTTTGGTCCCGAAGAGCCTCATAAAGAGGTCTTTTCTGCGATTTTTCTCAAAGTAATCGGAAAGCCTTGCGATAACCCGACAGGTCGCCTTTTCCATATCTTCGGGATATTTTTCAAAGAATTTCGAGCGTTCAAGCTGATAAGCCGAAAGGTCAAGCGCCGCCCTGAACGTTTCACTTTCGCTGCGTTCGCGGAAATTGAGCAGAATGAAAAGCGACTCGTCATGCTCCGCGCCCGAAAAAAGCGATTTGTCCAGCCCGTAGTACACAACAAAGTCGTTTTTCCACTGCTTCAGATAATGCCCGACCTGCGGGAAAAGCTCGGCGCAATCCCCGCCGAAGCGTTCCAGCTCGGCATAGCCCGCCTCGGGGTTTTCAACCCCGATAAGCATGAGCAGTTCGTAAATGTACAAAAAAGCGAAAGACAGCGGCGCAGGCTCGCAGACACCCGCACGGACTTTTGTGCGCCATGTGAAATACCCGCGAAGCTGCGCGGTATTCATGGTGCGGTAGGTCGGGAAATATCTCGCAAAGTCCCCGTGATAGGGACAGTCGTCGGTGTAATCTGCCATGAACCGCGCCTGTCGGTAAAATATCGCCGCTTCGGTCATGCTGTATGAATCGGCGAGCTTGCGCATTTCGATTATCTCTGACGGTACATAGCCCGAAAGCTGCCCCGCAGTCGCGATTATCGGTTCGTCGGTGTATACTTTTTCCGAAAAATTGCCGCTTTTTTTCAGCTTTTCATCGGAAAGTACAGTTTCTATCAGCCTGCGCACATCATCCGCGCTTATATATTCTGCCAACCCGCTCACCCCTTTCAGCGCATATCCGCAAACAGGAAACACACTTTAAGTATATCACATATAAGCGCGGGTGTCAATCGCGGAAATACCAAAACACCGCACAATCAAATCGTTTGTGCGGTGCTTTTTCAACGACGCAGGAATACTTGTTGTATTTCAAGGAATTTTCGTGCAATCTAGCGGAAAATATGCAAGCAAG
>USOZ01000252.1 GCA_900556525.1 uncultured Oscillospiraceae bacterium
AGCCCCGGCTCTTCCCGCAGCGCATCCAAAATCCCGGTTACATTGGAAACATTTACCATTCCGCCGGAACCCGTTCCACTTTTATAGTAATTGTTTTGAATTCTTCCAAATACAGCGACACGGCAGCCCTCCTGCAATGGCAGTGTGTGCGCTTCATTTTTCAAAAGCACACACCCCTCTGCAGATACCTGTCTTGCTGTCTCTACATATTTATTCCAATCTAATACCATGCTGCATTCCCCCGGTATCTATTATTTTGTTCCGAAAATACGGTCACCGGCATCGCCAAGACCCGGAACAATATAGCTGTGTTCATTTAATTTTTCATCCAGGGCACCAATATACATATCAACGTCCGGATGTGCCGCCTTCATTGGCGACGGTATCCCCGCCGATTATTCAACTTCCCCCAAAAAAGTGTACGCAAAACGCGTTTACGTTACCGAGGGAACGCTGACCTCGGGTTACAGTTATCCCGAAGCGCGCCTTGCCGCAATTTCGCACACGGCGGTAAGCATTTCCGTCCGCGAAAAGCCAAAGCGCAAAAAGGCGGAGATAATAAACAGCCTCAATGATATTGCTGTCGGCGACCTCGTTGTTCATAACAGCTATGGAATAGGCGTTTTCGAGGGCGTTCAGAAGCTCACTCAGGACAGGATAAGCAAGGATTACATTAAAATACGCTACGCGGGGACGGACGTGCTTTATGTTCCCGTTACTCAGCTTGACCTTATCTCGCGCTATATCGGAAGCGGCGACGTAAACACGGTAAAGCTGTCGAAAATGCACACGGATCAGTGGCAAAAAGCGAAAACAAAGGCGAAAGCCGCCGCAAAGGAAATGGCGACGGAGCTTACCGCGCTTTACGCCAAGAGAATGAAGAGCAAGGGCTTCGCTTTTGAACCTGACGGAGAAGAGCAGGTCGATTTTGAGAACCATTTCAGCTACGTCGAAACCGACGACCAGCTTCGCTGCATTGCCGAGATAAAGCAGGATATGGAGCGCGAACAGCCTATGGAAAGACTGCTCTGCGGGGACGTTGGCTTCGGAAAGACCGAGGTGGCTCTGCGCGCGGCGTTCAAGTGTATCGAAAACGGCAAGCAGTGCGCGCTGCTCTGTCCGACGACGGTCCTCGCGTGGCAGCATTATCAGACTGTTCTGAAAAGAATGGACGGTTTCGATATACGAGTTGATCTGCTCTCACGCTTCCGTACAAATAAGGAGATAAAACAGACCATTGAGAAGCTGAAAAAGGGAACGGTAGATATTGTTATCGGCACGCACAGGCTTGTTCAGGACGATATAGGCTTTAAAGATCTCGGTCTGGTAATAATCGACGAGGAGCAGCGCTTCGGTGTTGCACATAAAGATAAATTTAAGGAAATGTTCCCGGGCGTGGACATTCTTACGCTTTCGGCGACGCCTATCCCGCGTACTCTGAACATGGCGATGTCGGGAATACGCGACATGAGCGTTATCGAAACTCCGCCGCAGGACAGACAGCCCGTAACGACCTATGTTATCGAACACAACGACGGTGTTATTGCGCAGGCGATAAATAAGGAGCTGCGGCGCGGAGGTCAGGTCTACTATATTCACAACCGAATTGAAAGCATTATGCAGTGCGCGGCGAATCTTCACGCGCTTGTTCCCGAGGCGCGGATAGGGATAGCGCACGGAAGAATGGAGGAGGACGAACTGCTCGAGGTATGGCGGAAGCTGCTAGAACACGAAATAGACGTTCTCGTCTGCACAACGCTTATTGAAACGGGCGTTGACGTGCCGAACTGCAACACGCTGATAATCGAGAACGCGGACTATATGGGGCTTGCGCAGCTTCATCAGCTTCGCGGACGAGTAGGACGCACGAACCGCCGAGCTTTCGCTTATTTCACGTTCAAGCGGGGAAAAATGCTCAGCGAAGTGGCGACAAAGCGGCTTGACGCGATACGCGAGTTCACGAAGTTCGGCTCGGGCTTCAGAATAGCGATGCGCGACCTCGAAATACGCGGCGCAGGTTCTATCCTTGGTTCAAGCCAGTCGGGTCACCTCTCCGCAGTCGGCTATGATATGTATTTGAAGCTGCTCGACGAGGCGGTTAAGGAGGAGCGCGGCGAGGTCACCGAAAAAACCGAGGAATGTCTTGTTGACGTTAAGGTGGACGCGTTTATTCCCGAAAATTATATTTCAAATCCCGCACAGCGCATAAGCTGCTATAAGCGTATCGCGATGATACGCAACGAGGACGACGCTTTCGACGTTACCGACGAGCTTATCGACCGCTACGGCGAGCCGCCGAAGCCTGTTTACGGGCTTATCGAGGTCGCGCAGATACGAAATATGGCGCAGCAGCTAGGCATAACCGAAATCGTTCAGACAAAGGACGGAATAAACTTCTTTACGCCGAAGCCCGATATGCAGAAGATAGGTATGCTCAATTCGCAGCTTGACGGGCGCATAAATCTCAACCTCGCGGGAAAAGTATGCTTTAAAATTGCCCCCAAAAAGGACGAAACGCCGCTCGGACTTATGAGAACGGTGCTGGAGGATATGGTAAATACCAATCGGTCATAAGACCGGATAAATCGCAGGAAAGGATAGAATATGTCTGTTTTTGATATTTTTAAGCAGCTCGACGCGCAGAAAGCGCAGCAGCCGAGCGGACCTGTACAATATATCGTCTGCGGGCTGGGCAACCCCGGAACGCAGTATGAAAATACCCGTCACAACGCAGGATTTATGGCTATCGACACTATCGCGGAAAAAATCGGCGCTGACGCAAAAAAGCTGAAATTCAAATCGCTTACCGCCGACGTTACTCTTGGCGGGGTGCGCTGCCTGCTGATGAAGCCGTCGACGTTCATGAACAACAGCGGCGAGGCGGTCGCCGAAGCGATGAATTTCTACAAGCTCACTCCCGATAAACTGCTGATAATCTACGACGATATTTCGCTCGACGTGGGACGGCTGCGCATACGTCAGAAAGGCAGCGACGGCGGTCACAACGGCATAAAGAGCATTATTCTTCACACGAACAGCGACAAGTTTCCGCGCATACGCATAGGCGTGGGCGCGAAGCCGCACCCCGATTACGACCTCGCGGACTGGGTCCTTTCGGGCTTTCCGAAAGAGCAGGCGGAAGCCCTTGAACAGAGCCTTTCCAACGCCGCGTCAGCCGCCGAGCTTATGGTTCAGGGCAAAATCAACGAGGCGATGAATAAGTTCAACTGATTTTTTTCGGGGATAGTGCAATTTTTTGCGCACCTCGATTGTATTGCGACCGCCTCGCCGCTGTTGTTCATGAACGTCGACGGCTTCATCAGCAGGCAGCGCACCCCGCCAAGA
>USOZ01000253.1 GCA_900556525.1 uncultured Oscillospiraceae bacterium
CCCCATGATTTTTCCACTGAGCCTGTAAATGTTCAAAGGTCGCGCCATCGCCCCAATCAACTTTACAGGATCCTCAGCTATCGTCTTAACTTCTTCAACTTCTTAACTCCTTAACTTCTTAATCTAATTTCTAACCTCTATCTTCTCGCCATTTTGATATTTTTCGTATCTTTGTAATTCAAACTTTTGAAGCCACAAATCCTATGAGTGAAAACTACATTGTATCGGCAAGGAAATACCGCCCTGCGAGTTTCGCAACGGTGGTAGGGCAGCAATCGCTCACCCATACGCTGAAAACGGCTATCGGCAGCAACAAACTGGCTCACGCCTACCTGTTCTGCGGACCGAGAGGCGTGGGAAAGACCAGCGCTGCCAGAATCTTCGCCAAGACCATCAACTGCGAGCATCCGTCCGCGGACATGGAGCCTTGCGGACAATGCGAATCATGCATTTCGTGAAATACTTTTTCATTGCGAACGCCTTTGAGAAGCCGTTTATTACAATGGTGCGTTCTTTCATGCCGTCGATTTCCGAAATTGAAACGTGGCGTTCTCCGCCGAAAGTAAGCTCCGAATAAATTTCATCGGAAATTACCATTATGCTCCGTTCGCGCAGAACGTCGGCAATTGCTTCAAGTTCATTTCGGCGCATTACCGCGCCCGTGGGGTTGTTGGGGTAAGGCAGAACGAGAGCCTTTGTTTTCGGGGTGATTTTTTCGAGAAGCTGTTCGGGAGTGAGCTTAAAAAGGTTCTCTGCCTTTGTTTCAATTGTAACGGGAACGCCGCCCGCCATTGTTACAAGCGGTGCGTAGCATACGAAGCTGGGTTCGGGGATAAGCACCTCGTCGCCGTCGTTGAGGATAGCGCGGAACGAAACGTCGATAGCTTCCGAGCCGCCGACTGTAACGATTATCTCGTGTGCGGGGTCGTATTCAACGTTTATGCGGTCTTTTAGATAGCCCGCGATCTCCTGCCGAAGCTCCGCCATGCCTGCGTTTGCGGTATAAGCCGTTTTACCTTTTTCAAGGGTGCGTATCGCCGCCTTGCGTATAGTGAACGGGGTCTTAAAATCCGGTTCGCCGACCGAAAGGCTGATGATATTGTCCATTGAAGCGGCAATATCGAAAAATTTGCGTATTCCTGAGAATTTTATGCTTTTAACCTTTTCCGAAAGGATATTTTCGTAGTCTATCACGGAGAAACCAGGCTCCTTTCGTCATTGCTGCGCTCGGGGAATTCCGTTCCCTTTTCCTTGAAGCGGCGGAGGATAAAGTGTGTGGTGGTAGAGAGAACGCCCTCAATAGGCGCGAGGCAGTCCGAAACGAACAGCGCGACCTCGCGGAGGTTTGTTCCGCGTATCGTTACCGACAGGTCGAACGATCCGCTCATGAGGTAAACGCTGTCAACCTGCGGATACTGCGCTATCTCCTGTGCTATCTCGTCATAGCCGCAGTCTGCCTGAGGCGAAACTCTAAGCTCTATAAACGCGGTAACGCAGTTCTTGTCGTACTCCTCCTCGTTGATTATCGCGGAATAGCCGATGATTATTCCATCGTCCTCAAGCTGCTTTATCTCCTTTTCGACTTCTTCCTTTGTTTTTCCGAGCATTACCGCAAGCTGTTCGTTCGTAAGTCTTGCGTTGCTGCGAAGTAAATCTGCAAGTTTTTTCATATAATTCTTCCTTTCATATTTCAAATATCTATAAATTCAGCTTTTCTTTTTTTGAAACAGGCTATCTTTCGGAACCCCGCTTTTTTGGCAAGCTCTATTCCCTCGGCGACGTCCTTGCCGAGATCCGCCGCACCGTGCGAATCCGAGCCGCTCGTGATAATTTCACCGCCGAGCTGTCTGTAACGCATTACACATTTCTCGTCGGGCATTGTTTTTCCGATTTTCTGCCGAAGTCCGGAGGTGTTTATTTCAATTCCGCAGCCGTTAGCGATGAGAGTGCGGAAAATCTCGTCGATCACCTTATCGTACTGCTGCATATCAACGGTGATACCGTGTTCTCCGCAGATATAGCGCAGAGGATAGGTCAGATGCCCGAGAACGTCGAATTTTCCCCACTGCGCCATAGCGAGAAGCTCGTCAAAGTACCTGTCCAGCAGGAAAACGGGGTCGTTTTCGCGGTAATCCAGAAAATAGAAGTCCTCATAGCCCGCGATCGCGTGGAGCGAACCGATAACGAAGTCGTAGTCGTTTTCGGCGAGAAGTTTTTCCGCGAGAGCGGTGTTCTGAACGGGCTGTCCAAGCTCGGCGCCGTACAGAAAATCAATTTGCCCGCTGTATTTTTCTTTAAGCGGCGGGAGCAGCTCGGCGGCTCGGCGCACCGTTATATCGCAGCGGTAGTCCGGCTCGGTGAAGCGCTCGGCTTCAACGTGGTCGGTCAGCGCATACGCTTTCATTCCGAGATTGATAGCCGCGCATATCATTTCCTCGGGTGAGTCTTTTCCGTCGAACGACAGCTCACAGTGCGTATGAAAGTCAAAAGGAACAGTCATTTTGCCGTTTTCTCCCTCCTTGTTGCAAATGATACATTATATTGTATCATATTTTTTAATTTTTGTCTATTAAAATGTTTACAATTTCAGAAAAAAGTAGTATAATGTTATTTGTATAAAATGGCATAAAGCGTTTTGAACAAAAAAAGAAAGGTCAGGTTTATTTTTTATGAGAGCAGTAGTAGCTGTAATAGGTAAGGACACGGTAGGTATTCTCGCAAAGGTAAGCGCGATATGCGCGGACTGCAACGCGAACGTTATGGACGTTACGCAGACTATCATGCAGGATCTTTTCGCGATGACCATGCTTATTGACATAACGAAATGCACGGAGCAGTACAGCGTTCTTGCGGATAAGCTCAAGAAGTGCGGCGAGGAACTCAACCTCCAGATTCATGTAATGCATGAGGATATTTTCAATTCCATGCACAGAATATAAGGCAGGTACCGACAAATGATGATTAACTCCAACGATATACTCGAAACGATAAAGATGATACAGGAGGAGAACCTCGATATCCGTACAACGACAATGGGTATCTCGCTTCTCGACTGTATCGACAGCGATATCGACAAATCCTGTACAAAAGTTTATGATAAGATGATGCGAGTGGCGTGCAATCTTGTAAAAACGGGCGAAGAAATCGAAGCGCGCTACGGTATCCCGATAATCAACAAGCGCCTTTCCGTAACGCCTATCGCGATCGTTTCCGCAGCGGCAAAGGGCAGCCCCGTAAAGTACGCGAAAACTCTCGAAAAAGTTGCTAAGGAAACGGGTGTAAACTATGTCGGCGGTTAAACACAACTATTTTTGCCGCGCCGAAGCAGGAATTATCC
>USOZ01000254.1 GCA_900556525.1 uncultured Oscillospiraceae bacterium
CAGCCGCTATTCTTCACAGCAATAAGAATACAGCCCTCCTCTTCGGAAAAGTTGATTGAAATTTCCTTGCCGTCGCCGTATTTTATGGCGTTCTCCATTATATTCTGAACCACCTCGACGCTTCGGTCAAAATCTCCGCTTATTAGGCAATCACCATATTCTCCGACGAAAAAATCAGTCTTTATGAGCGACAATTTTTCGGTATAGTAAAGCTTGATTTTTGTTATAAGTTCCGACAGATAAAACTCGCCCATTGTCACATCAAGACTTAAAAAGTCCTCTCTAGAAGCAGTGATGATCTCGGCAACATATCCCTCTATTTCATCAGCTTTGGCATTGATGCTTTCGGCAATTTCAAGCTGTTTTTCCTTGTCGGTATACAGCCCCTTTGAAAGTGCTTTTGAATACAGCTTTATAGCCGACAAGGGAGTTTTTATGTCGTGCGACAGGGACAGCAAAAGCATTTTCTTCTCCCTTTGCAGATTTAATTCACGCTCTTTCTGCTGTTCCATATTCTCACGGAGCATATCCACACCCCAGACAAATCGCCCGAAAAACCTGTTTTTCGCTTCCTTTACAGGTGCAGTAAGATTGCCCTTTGAAAGCTCATAGGGAATATCGGTGAGCTTCTCAAACGGAGCGAGAATTTTTGCCCTTATGTAAATCATAACCGAAATGATCACCGCAGACATTATGCTAAGGATTACGTTCACAGCAATTATTGTTTCCGCCTTATCAACACTTCCGTCAGCGGTATAATCAAAACGGTACAGCTCGCCGTTTATCTCTCTGATAACGTAGTCGCTGTGGGAATTGTAAAACCCCTCGGCGTACTCACTTACGCCCGTTACATATTTGCAATCTGAAATGTCATAAGCGTTCCCGTTTTCGATTTCGTTTACAAGCCTCGAAACCTCTACAAGATATGGTCTGCCGCCGCTGTTATCCTTAAGAAGTATCGCATTTGCTGTAACAAAAACCGTAATTATAACCGCCACCGCTAAGGCAAAAATTTTGTTAAATGCTTTCATATTTGTAGCCTACTCCCCATACCGTCTGTATATGCTTCGGATTTTTCGGATCGTCCTCGATTTTCTGACGAAGCCGCTTTATATGCACTGTGAGAGTCTGCTGTTCCGAAAAGCTGTCACTGCCCCAGATTTGATTAAAAAGATACTCCTTTGTAAGGATCCTGCCCTTGTTTTCGATAAGCAGTACCAGTAAATCAAATTCCTTTACAGTCATTTCAATAGGTATGTCGTTTCTGCATACCGTTCTGCTCACCATATTGACACGAATATCCCCGTCGATAAGCTCATCAACAGCGTACCGACGCTTGAAAATACCTGCAATTTTTGCAAGCATTATGTCAATATCATACGGCTTTTCAATGTAATCGTCCGCACCAAGGATAAGCCCGTTCAGTTTGTCCTCCTTGTCGACCTTTGCACTTACGATAAGTATGGGCGTGTCGCTTTCTTCACGGATTTTTCTGCACACCGCAAAGCCGTCAATTCCGGGTAGCATTATGTCAAGCACAATAAGCCTTGCGCCGTATTTTTCATACAGCGACAAGGCTTTTTCACCTGTTTTGGCAACAGATACCGTGTAATTTTCCGCACGGAGAAAATCACACAGTATATCGGCAAGTTCTTCGTTGTCTTCAACAATTAAAATATCGGTCATATTACCACCCTAATTCAAGTAACCGGTTGTTCAGCGCACGTTCACGCTCTCTCACCTGAGAATTGCTTTCACATCTGCCGAGATTATATTCGTCCCTGATATTGCCGTCAACTATATACATAACTCTTGTGCATTTTGCCGCAACCTTAACATCGTGAGTTACAAGCATAACTGTCGTACCGTCTGCGTTTAGCTTTGCAAGTTCTTCCATAACTTCATCAGACGATGTACGGTTGAGTGCGCCTGTCGGTTCGTCGGCAAAAATCATTTTCGGATTATTGATCATACTGCGGCAGATGCAGGCACGCTGAAGCTGTCCGCCCGAAACCTCGTTAATGTCGTTGTCGGCAATTTCGATAATGCCCAGCTTACGCATTAAATCCTGCCCACGCCGAACGATTTCTTTTCGTGTTTCGGTATTCTTATTCGATTGTACCGCAGGAAGTATGATGTTGTCAAGCACCGTTAAATTTTTCAGCATATACATCTGCTGAAAGATAAATCCCATTTCGTCAAGTCTTAAATCGGCAAGCTCCTTCACCTTGTCGAACACGACATCCACAGGGCTACTCTCCGGGACATCCCACAACACCGGGTTGCTGTCCGCATCGCCACACACCAGCATCAGAAGCAAATCCTTCACGAAGCGGTCATACTCGCACACCTGACGCTGCAACTCGCACACCTTCGCGACCAGAGCCGCCTCGGCGCTATCTATCCTCTTTCCCATCGCCCTTCACCTTTTCCGCGGCCTTCTTGAACCGCCGGTTCACACCCCTCTCGTACTTCCTGCGCTCCCTCGCGCCCATCTCCGCGTACTCCTGCACGCCCCTGACCTCCTCCATGGCGGCCTTCTCCTCCTCCGGGTCCTCCTCAACCTTTGCCTTCTCCTCCAGGCGCTTCTCGTAGTCCACCAAAGCCTTCTGGACCTCATCCACAAGCCGCTGGTCGGTCGTCATCGTCATCGTCAGGTAGTACAGCACGTGCGCGAACCCGAACACGTTGTCCTCCCTCCCCTGCTCGACGCTCGCCCGCAGATACGCCCACGGATGCTCGCACGCGGTAACCCTCATCCGCCAGTTGCCGCTCACCGTCCGCAGCTCCAGCGTGTAGCGGCGGAAAACATACCTGAACCCGCCCTTCTCGCCGCTTACCTCGACGGGGTTCGTCACATTGAGGCACCAGAACCTCACAATCTTGTCCCAAATTTTCATTTATTTCAGTTTTAACGGGGTTTCGCCCCCAAAGATATACATTTCCTCGGTTTTAGGCAAAAACGCGCCCAAAACACGAATTTTAACCTTTTACGTTCAAGTCACGAACCCTTTTCCAGACTATCATGTCCCCGATGTCGCCTTTGTCCGGGATATCCTTGACCCCCCACTTCTCCCACCAAGGCCATATCTCGCCTTTCTCCTGCCACTCGAACCGAGCGTCCATATCGGGCAGCAGCACCATATTCGCGTCCACGTCACGGAGGTTCCCCTTTCCGCCCGTCGCCACGCACTGGCGCCCCGGATAGGCCAAGGATACCAGAAGGCACGTCTTCTCGCTCTCGCAGACATAGACCTTGCGCCCCTGTTCGACCAGATGCGCCCCGAAATAGCACCTCCCGGTGTACCCGTCCCCGACAC
>USOZ01000255.1 GCA_900556525.1 uncultured Oscillospiraceae bacterium
GGAACGACTGCGGCGGTGAACAGAGTGAGAAAAAGAAGATGAGCGAGAAAGCCGCCGTGGGGCAGAAAGTGAGAGAAAATGCAGGATATATCTCAAATAATACAGTTTGCCATAATAATATTTGTTCTTGTGCTTTCTATTGTGTATGTCGCCTTCTTGGTGTTTTATCGGGGAAAACGCACAACAATAACAGTTATCAGAAAGTATACCAATGAATATATCGGGTCTAATCAAACACGCACCAAAATGTCATACTCAGCGCATCTTGTCGCTGATTGCCGCATTGCAAGCTCCGGAAAAATCCGCACGCTTTCCTGCGAAAGAAGCGACATATACAGCAAACTCAAAGTCGGCAAAACATATACAGTCATCATAAAACTCGGTCGCATACAGAAATTTGCCTAACAAACGTTTATTTCAAAGCGCCCGCCTCGTGAGGGAACTCGCGATGCGCGTCGCTTCGCTCCGCGCCTCCGCTCGCCCCTCCTCGGCGTGCGCCGCGGCTTTCTCAATCATTGCATTCCCCAAAATCATCAGCTAACGCCGCACCTCGCACATTCTTCTCCGCCGCATATGCGCTCCGCAGCTTCGCTGCTCCGCGCCCCTCTCCCCAAAAAATCCATAATTATACAAACTTGTTGACATTTACCTATTATTGTGATATGATATACGCGAAAGCGGTTATATACGGCTAACGGCGTATTTTTGCCGCCGTTATACAAAAGATAAAAAGAACGCATTTCACAAAAGAAGGAGATGATCCGATGAAACAATACAACGTTACGGGAATGAGCTGCGCTGCCTGCTCCGCACGCGTTGAAAAGGCAGTTTCCGCCGTTGAAGGCGTGACAAGCTGCTCGGTGAACCTGCTGACAAATTCTATGGGCGTCGAGGGAACAGCGGATTCGTCGGCAATAATCGCGGCAGTAGTCGCTGCCGGGTATGGGGCTTCGGAAAAGGGTGCAAAACAGGAAACCGCCGAAAAAGCGCTTGCCGATACGACCACGCCCGAACTAAAAAAAAGACTTATCGCTTCGATAATATTTCTGCTCGCACTGATGTACCTTTCTATGGGACATTCCATGTGGGGCTGGTATCTGCCGCCTGTGCTGAGCGAAAATTATCTTGCGCAGGGGCTTCTCCAGCTCATACTGACCGCAATAATAATGGTGATAAATCAGAAGTTCTTTATCAGCGGTTTTAAGGGACTTATCCACGGCGCGCCGAATATGGACACTCTGGTTTCGCTTGGCGCGGGAGCGGCGTTTGTTTACAGCACTTATGCGCTGTTCGCTATGACCGCCCAGCCTGAACACGCCATGCACTATATGCACGAATTCTATTTTGAATCGGCAGGCATGATCCTTACATTGATAACAGTCGGAAAAACGCTTGAAGCACGTTCAAAGGGAAAGACGACCGACGCTTTGCGTGGACTTATGGAACTCGCGCCCGAAACTGCGGTCGTTATACGCGACGGAAACGAGGTTGAAATTCCCGCCGCACAAGTCAGAAAAGGCGATATTTTCGTAGTGCGCCCCGGCGAGCGAATCCCCGTTGACGGAATAGTTCTCGAAGGAAGCAGCGCTGTGAACGAATCCGCGCTTACGGGCGAAAGTATACCTGCCGAAAAGGCGGTCGGCGACGGTGTTTCCGCCGCAACAGTAAATCAGACGGGATTTTTGAAATGTGAAGCGACGGAGGTCGGCGAGGACACCGCCCTTTCGCGTATAATCAAAATGGTAAGCGACGCGGCGGCTACGAAAGCGCCTATTGCAAAGACCGCTGATAAGGTTTCGGGAGTTTTCGTGCCTATAGTTATGAGTATCGCTCTCATAACTATAGTTGTCTGGCTGCTCTGCGGCGAAACTATCGGTTTTGCGCTTGCCCGCGGTATTTCCGTTCTTGTAATAAGCTGTCCGTGCGCGCTCGGACTTGCAACACCTGTCGCAATAATGGCAGGAAGCGGCGTCGGCGCAAAGAACGGAATTTTATTTAAGACAGCTGCTTCGCTTGAAGAAACCGGCAAGGTTAAAATAATCGCACTGGATAAGACAGGTACGATAACCTGCGGAACACCGTCGGTAACGGATATTATTTCTCTCGCCGCAGCTTCTGAAGAAGAGCTTCTCTCAACCGCATATGCGCTTGAAGCAAAAAGCGAACACCCGCTCGCCCTTGCGATTATCGCAAAAGCTACCGAATCGGGAATGCTGCCCGCCGAGGTAAGCGATTTCGAGATAAAAGCCGGAAGCGGTCTTACCGCAATGCTGTCCGATACTGTAATCGCAGGCGGAAATCCGACGTTTATTTCCGATTTTGCGGAAATTTCGGAAGAGGCGCGGCAGCTTGTACAAAAATTATCGGAACAGGGCAAAACTCCGCTTCTCTTTTCCAAGGGCGGTAAACTCAGCGGTATTATTGCTGTCGCGGACTCTATCCGTGAGGACAGCCCCGCAGCGATCGCCGCGCTGAAGAAAATGGGACTTAAAGTCGTAATGATCACCGGCGATAACCGCCGCACGGCAGCCGCGATCGGCGCGCAGGCAGGCGTTGACGAGGTAATTGCGGAAGTTCTCCCCGACGGAAAAGAGCAGACTATCCGCAATTTACAGCAGCAGGGCAAGGTCGCAATGGTTGGCGACGGAATAAACGACGCGCCCGCGCTGACCCGCGCTGATATTGGCATTGCAATAGGCGCAGGAACGGATATTGCAATCGACGCGGCTGACGTTATACTGATGAAAAGCCGTCTGAGCGACGTTCCTGCCGCTATACACCTAAGCCGAGGAACACTCCGCAATATCCGCGAGAACCTTTTCTGGGCGTTTATTTACAACACTGCGGGAATTCCGCTCGCGGCAGGCGTTTTTACGCCGCTGCTCGGCTGGAGCCTTAACCCGATGTTCGGTGCGGCGGCGATGAGCCTTTCAAGTGTATGCGTTGTAACAAACGCTCTGCGGCTCAACTTCCTGAAGCTGCACCCTGAAAGCAAATCCACAAAAACAACCGCAAACACCCCAACAACAATCACCGTCAAGGAGGAAAACACAATGAAAAAGACTATGAAAATCGAAGGAATGATGTGCGGTCACTGCGAGGCTACCGTAAAGAAGTGCCTTGAAGAAATCGACGGAGTTACCTCCGCAGAGGTAAGCCACACAAACGGTACCGCTGTCGTTACACTTTCGGCGGACATTTCCGATGAAGCGCTTAAAGCCGCTGTTGAAGCCAAGGATTATAAGGTTACCGGTGTTGAATAACAAATAGAAAGTGTGGTCGTCGGCGGACAGCGCAAACTATCCGCCGACGCC
>USOZ01000256.1 GCA_900556525.1 uncultured Oscillospiraceae bacterium
GCGCAGTCTGCATACCGGATTTAATCAGCACTTCCTTAGGTCATTTCCACGAAAGGCGGTATTTTTATGATCAAGGCAGCAATGTTCGACGCAAAACCGTACGACAGACCCGGCTTTGAAAGATTTCTTAGCGGTAAAGATATAAAGCTGAAAATGTTTGAAACAAAGCTGAACGAGGATACAGCGGAGCTTTCTCACGGCTATGACGCTGTTATCGCGTTCGTAAACGATGACATTTCGCGCGGCGTTATTGATATTCTATGTGAGAAAAACGTTCGTCTGATCGCCATGAGGTGCGCGGGCTTCAACAATATCGACGTGAAATATGCGCTCGGAAAAATACCGATAGTGCGCGTTCCCGATTACTCTCCGTATGCCGTTGCAGAACACGCGGCAGCAATGCTTCTCACGAGCATAAGGCGAATCCACAAAGCCTATATCCGCACAAAGGATTTCAATTTCAGCCTTAACGGACTTATCGGGTTTGACCTGCACGGCAAAACCGTGGGAGTTGTCGGAACCGGCAAGATAGGCCGCTGTTTTATCGACATTTGCCGAGGTTTCGGCATGAACGTCATAGCTTACGACCCTTACCCCGTCGCTGACAGCGGTATTGAATACGTTTCACTCGACGAGCTGTTCAGGAGAAGCAACATAATTTCGCTTCACTGCCCGCTTACTGCTGAAACAAATCATCTCATAAACGAGGAAACGATAGCGAAAATGAAAACGGGCGTGGTCATCATCAATACTTCCCGAGGTGCGCTTATTGACACGGACGCATTGCTGAACGGAATAAAGTCAAAGCGGATAGGCGCTGCGTGCCTTGACGTTTACGAAGAAGAGTCGGACATTTTCTTTGAGGATTATTCGGGACACATTGTTCAGGATGACACGCTTGCGCGGCTCACAACGATGCCGAATGTGCTTATTACGTCGCATCAGGCTTTTCTGACCGAAGAAGCGCTGAACAATATCGCCGAAACAACGATAAACAACATTACCTCTTTTTTTGAAGGCGGCGAACTGAAAAACGAAGTAAAATACAGACAGTAAATAAGGCTGCGTATTGCAAAATACGCAGCCTTTTCTTATGAAATATATTTACTTTCAAACTCTGAAACAGGTATCGGACGGTCGTACAGAAATCCTTGAATTCCCTTACAGCCGTAGTTGCTTATAACGCTCTCTTCCTCGCTTGTTTCAATGCCCTCGCAGACGATTTCAAGCTGAATTTCGTTGAGAATTTTTATAAGCCCCTTTATTACGTCATTGCCGCGCTTGGTCTTGAGACTGTCTTTAACGAAACCCTTGTCAAGCTTGATTATATCAACGGGCAGGATTCCGATAAGGTTTAACGAAGAATAGCCCGCGCCGAAATCGTCTACGCTTACCTTATAGCCCAGGTGACGAAGCTGTTCAACCTTTTCGATGATAGTTTCGGCTTCCTCAAAGAATACCGACTCGGTAACTTCAATTTCCACATATTTCGGAGGAACGTCATACTCTTCAACAAGTCCGACAATTTCATCAACAATATCCTCGTTAAAGAAATGCACACGGCTGAGGTTAAACGAAATCGGAACGGGAGTGATACCGCGATCCATCCAACTGCGGATAAGTTTAAGCACAAACCGCAGCACATAGAAATCAAGCTCGACGATTTTTCCGGTTTTTTCAAGCGCAGGAATAAACGATCCGGGCGAGATCATCTTTCCGTCCTTGTCAACAAGGCGTGAAAGAGCCTCCGCGCCGATAACCTGCTTTGTTTCAGCACATATTTTCGGCTGGAGATAAACGCGGATAGTTTCATTTTTATAGGAATCGTTAAAAATCGGGAGGATTTTCGCGCTGTTTTCCTTTATGTCCATGAGATGCTCGGAATAAACGATACACGGGATACTGTAATTGCCCTTTCCGGTTCTTCTCGCAACGTTCGCCTTATCAACCGCCGAAATCATGCTCTCCGAATGATCCCTGATGTAATAGATCCCGACATTTATGTTTGGGGTAAAGCCGTTTATCTTCTCGGCAAAAGCGCTCATAAGGCGAAGTCTGAAAATTCGGAGCATAGGATAGATAAAATCCTCTGACTCATCGTCATAGCTGCAGAGAACAGCAAAATGGTCGGAATATTCGCGGCACGCCATAACAACAAAATCGCCGGATTCGTTTATAACATCTGCAATATCTTTAAGTACCTCGTCGCCCCTATCATAACCGAACTGGTTATTGATATAATGGAAGTCGCAGACGTCAAGTGCAAATACAAGATAATTTTTTTCATTGTCCTTGATGATATACTGGGCTTCAGCAATGAAATCCTCGAACGACATCAGACCTGTCACATTATCTTTATGCAAAAAAACACCACCAATCAATGTAATAAGCGGCACGCCGACCGCGCACAGGTTACAAAACCGTTACATTACATACATTATAACAAATTTGTTCCATTTTTGCAATAGTTTTTGTGCATTTTCGTTATTTGTAACAATAGATTGTTAATTTTTTACTAATTAGCGCTTGTTTTTTCTCCACCTGCGTCAAAAAAATATCACACAAAGACAAAACCTCTGTGTGATATTTCTTTATCTTTCCTCGCGGAAGTAATTAAGACCGATAGCCGCGGGTTCAGCGCTTTTCTTGCTCTTTTTAATGCAGGAAATGATAAGGACCACAGCCGTGATGAAGAACGGGAGCATCTGATAGAACTCGTCGGGAATTGCGTTCAGCCAGCCGAGAACCTCGGGGAATGCCGACGAAAGATTACCCTTCCAAGGCTGGAGCGTTTTCAGCATACCGAAGAAGAATGCGCCAAAAATCGCGCGTACAGGGCTCCAGTTGGAGAAAATAACAAGTGCAACCGAAATCCAGCCCATGCCGTTTATCCAGTTATCGTTCCACGCGCCGCTGTTTGTTACGCAGGCAAGATACATTCCGCCGATACCGCAAATTCCGCCGCCGAGCAGAATGTTCACATACTTGTACAAATTTACGCTTACGCCGCAGGCGTCTGCCGCCGCAGGATTTTCACCGATCGCGCGGAGCTTCAGACCCGCACGGCTCTTTCTTATATAGATCCAGCAAACGACCGCGATCGCAATTGCTATATAAACGAAAATGTTGTAAGAAAATAGGAGCTTTCCGATATAGGGAATGTCGCGCAGAAGCGGAATTCCGTTGTCCGAAACGATTTCTTTCAGGTGCGGAACGCTGTCGAGAGTCGGGAATGTGCCGTCTGTCGTCAGGCATCTTCCCCAGAAGCGGTAAACGCCTACGCCGAACG
>USOZ01000257.1 GCA_900556525.1 uncultured Oscillospiraceae bacterium
AGTATAAGAACAGCAAAACAGACCGGGGGTTGAGGGGAAAACGAAGATACCAAAAGCCGCCGAGTGTGGGAGTTTTTGCCGACCTAGGGAAGTGCTGATTAAATCGGGTATGCAGATTGCGCAGATAGATTTTTCGGGGGGCGTCTTCCGCCTACGAAAAATATGCAAGCAAGATGCGTGCCGCGATTTATTCAGTGCTTCATTAATTATATCACTCTTACATGAAAAAATCAAATCCCCTCCTGAAAAGGCTCGCTGTCGCTCGCCCTTTCGTCGGGGTGCGCCGCGGCTTTCAATTTCCTCGCGATTTTTCGAGCGCTGACAAACGCCGCGTGAGGTAGGATAGTGCAGCGCATGTGCGCGCCGCTTTTTCCGGCTGCGCCGAAAAAAGCAGTGCGGCGGCTTCGCCGCCGCACTCTCGTGAAACAGCTTTGCTGTTTCACGCAGGCGCGCATATTCCCCAACAGTTGACAATAAATGCAGGTTATGATATAATAACAGAGTAAAATAAATTAAACGTCGGAGGTGTGTATGCAAAATGAACTGACCGAAAATCTCGACAAGCTGCACACCACTCCGCTGGGAATAGAGCGTATACGCCGCAACTGTTTTCCCGAGTGCGGGGACGTTGTCGAGTGGTGCAGGGAGCGGATATCTGAACCGGAGGCGGCAGCGGCGCGTTACGGGAAAAACTGGTATGTGACGAGCGGTGACTACGTTTTTACGGTGAACGCACGCTCATTTACGATTATAACGGCGCATATACGCGGGCGCTGACGAGGTGAAATCATGTACATATATCGGAGCGGCGCGATTGCTGACGCGATCCACACAAAAATTGAAAATACAAAGCAGTCGATTCGCGGCGGCGTTTCGGAAAAGGCTTCATTCAGCGAACTGCTGCGTGCGCAAATGTACAAAACACAGGAAGAAAAGCCTGTTTCCGCGTCATATTCTTCGGGAAAGACCTCGGCGAACGGCTCCGCGCTGATTTACGCATTGCAGAACAGCGAAACAGACTCTACCGCGTCGGCGGTGCTTGAAGCGCTTGGATTCAGCAGCGGCACGATTGAAAAAGCAGGGCTGAAAACGGCGGCACAGTCACTTCTGCAGTCGGCTGACCTGCTCGGAACAGTCGGCGTTTCGGAGGAAGCCTCGGCGGCTGCGCTTGACGATTTTATTTCGGATTACAACTCGCTTTACTCGCTGCTTTCGGCGGCGGGAAGCTCGTCGTCTTATTTCTATTCAAACGCGCTGAAAGCATATACAGCCAACAGCGACGTTCTTTTTACTGCGGGAATTTCCGTTGATGAAAGCGGGAAGCTCTCGGCTTCAGGCGAAAAGGTCGATACTTCGGCGCTGGCGGAATTTATCGGCGGGGCAAGAAGCGTTGCGCAGAGCGTTTCGGACTATTCCGCTTCACTTTCCGACAGTGCGGACAATCAGAGCAGTCTTTATTCGGCAATGCTTAACGGACTGCTTTGAACTGCGGCAGTGTATTAAAAAAACTAAAACGAAATTTATAAAGCAATTAACTCTGCGTTATTAAGTAAATTTGTAACTTTTAAACAAAAAGCGCGGCTGAAAATTTTGATATATAATGATTGACAATAAGCGGTTTAACTGATATAATTTATTTAAGCGGGTAAAGTTAATGCGCTTTACTTAAAGCTGAAAAATCCAAAGGAGGACTATATGAGAAATTCCAAGAAGATCATATCTTCCGTAATGGCTGCAAGCATTCTGCTTTCCATGTCTGCTTGTAACGGCGGCAGCGGCGGCGGAAGAGGCGAAGTTACAACAAATCCCGACCAGACTACTACCACCACTACGCAGGAAATTATAACGGTTGATACCGACTCTGCGCTTCAGGACATCGTTTCGGGCAAGGCTGATGAATATAAGATCGACGTAGAATCCGTTGATAAGAAGATTCAGTGGCTTTCATGGTATCCTATCGACGAAACGCAGGCTGCTGTTGAGCTTTTTAAGGCTCAGTACGGTATTCCCGAAGAGGGCAGCACGGCTTACGGTGCTGATTTTGCAAACAATGTATTCGTAACAACAAAGGTTGCTTACGGCGAACGTTATGACAGACTCGGCGCTATGGTTGCTGCCGGCGACTCCCCTGACATATTCCAGTTTGAGATCGGTTACTTCCCGCTCAGCGCATACATGAATATGTTCCAGCCTATCGACGGTATTGTTGATACAACTACCGACGACTGGGCAAAGTATCGTGAGGTTATGGATCACTTCATGTGGGGCGGCAAGAACTGGTGTCCTATCGTTGACATTAGCCCTTGTTATGTTCTTTTCTACAGACGTTCCGTTTGTGAAGACGCAGGTATCTCCGACCCCAAGACCCTTTATGATAACGGCGAATGGACATGGGACGAGTTTCTCAAGATGGCTGATACCTTCCAGAAGAGCGGCGACAATAAGTTCAGCATCGACGGCTGGAACATTGCCGACTACTTCCTTGGCACGACCGGTAAGGCTATGATCGAGATCGACGATTCCGGTAAGCTCAAGAGCAACCTTAACGATCCCGCAATTGAAAGAGCTATGAACTTCGTTGAGACCCTCGCTAAGCAGGATTATCGTTATCCTTGGGATCTTAACGGTTATTCCACAAACTTCCGTGCATGGATGAACGGCGACACATTATTCTATGCAGACGGTTACTGGGTATATCAGGAAGCTACAATGCAGAAGGCTATTGCTAAGTATGGCTGGGCTGATGATGATGTATTCTTCGTTCCTTTCCCGCGCGATCCTTCCGCAGACGGCAACTACCAGTTAATGAAGCAGGACGCTTATATGCTCGTATCCGGCGCGAAGAACATCGACGGTTACAAGGCTTGGGTAAACTGCGTAATGCAGACCTCTAAGGATCCTGATGTTGCTGCTCAGTCCAGAGAAAAGCAGATCCGCGACTACAACTGGACAGAAGAACAGCTTGACTTTATCGACGAAATCAAGGAAACTGTAACACCTGTATGGGACTTCAAGTACGGTGTATCCGTAGAATGCGCTAAGGACGGTATGGACGATTCTCCTACGAGACTTATCAGTGCAAAGCCCTACACATCTGCTGACCAGACATACGTTCAGCTCCGTGCAGAGAACGAATCCAAGATCAACTCCGATATTGAAGCAGCAAACGCTAAAATAAGCTGAGAATCAAACCAATAACAAACGGCTGTATGAACCGAAAAGGTTCATGCAGCCGTTTTTGTTTTGTGGGAGCAGCGCGCGGCGAAGCCGCGCAATCGTGCTTT
>USOZ01000258.1 GCA_900556525.1 uncultured Oscillospiraceae bacterium
AAGCAAAACGCAAGCGTGCGCCCCGCCCCGCCGATTTCTGCGGAGTGCGCCGAAGCGGCGGAATCTGCACTATCGTGGCGGCTGCGGCGTTGCGAGAAGTGAGAAAGAGAAGAAAGATTGAGAAAGCCGCGGGGCAATTTTATCTGTCTTTACCCTTGACTGTTGCGCACAAATGTGGTAAAATAAACTGAATAGGTATTTTTTACTACGGAGGCCGCTATGCTTATTGTAATCGAGGGGCTTGACGGCTGCGGAAAATCAACGCAGCTCGAGCTTATGAAGAAAAAGTTCACGAACGCACATTTTATCACTTTTCCGTATTATAATACATACAGCGGCAAGATCATAAGCAGTTATCTCGCGGGTGATTTTAACGAAGACGATCCCGAAATAAGCGCATATTCAGCGAGCCTTATGTACGCCGTAGACCGATACACAAGCTATAAAACGCACTGGGAACCGCTTTACAAAAGCGGCAAGCCCGTAATTTCCGCACGCTACGTCACTTCAAACGCTATATACCAAATGACAAAGTTGGACAAGGCGAAATGGGACGGCTATATTGAGTGGCTGTTCGACCTCGAATATCATAAGCTCGGGCTTCCCGAACCGAAAAAAACAATTTTTCTGGATATGCCGATTGAAATTTCGCAAAAGCTGCTTTCGGAACGCTACGGCGGCGATGAAAGCAAAAAAGACGTGCATGAGCGCAACATTATTTTTATGGAACACTGCCGTGAAGCGGCGCTGTACGTCGGAAAACGCTGCGGCTGGGAAATCGTGAATTGCAGCGATAACGGTCAGCCCCGCAGCATTGATGAAATTCAGGACGAAATCTGTAAGATAACGCAAAAAACAATTCAGGAGAACACGAATGCTTGAATTCAGACCCGTAACGCTTTCGGATAAGGAATGGGTTACCGAACTGCTCGGTTATTCCGACTTTCGCGGCTGCGAATATACTTTCGGAAACTGCTTCTGCTGGAGCGAAATTTATGATATAAAAATTTGCCGCTTTAAGGACTTCTTTCTTATAAAAAATCAGGACGGGCTTTATTTTCCCGCTGGCCGCGGCGATCTCAGAGAGGTTCTTCACGAACTGAAAGCGTACTGTAAAGCCGCTTCTCTTCCCTTTTATTTTACGACAATGAACAAGCTCTCAATGCTTACGCTTAAAGAAATATACGGCGAAAGAGCGCAGGTCGGTACAAGCGCGGATTTATACGACTACATTTATAACCGCAGCGACCTCGCCGAACTGAGCGGAAAAAAATATCACGCAAAAAGAAATCACATTGCGCGCTTCAGCGAAAATAACTGGAGCTATGAACCGATCACTCCCGAAAATATTTCCGAATGTTCGGAAATGAACGACGAGTGGTGCGAACGCAATATCTGCATAAACAATATCGAGGACAAGGATAAAGCCGAGGAAATATGCGCGGTCAGAACAGGTCTGCGGCACTTTTTTGAACTGGGTTATTTCGGCGGACTTCTCCGCGTAGACGGAAAGGTTCAGGCGTTTTCGTTCGGCGAACGGCTCAACAGCGACACCGCCGTTGTCCACGTTGAAAAGGCGTTCACGGATTTTCAGGGAACATATCCCATGATAAACAAACAGTTCGTTCTAAACAACTGCGAAAATTACCGCTTCATCAACCGTGAGGAGGATATGGGTGAGGAAAATCTGCGCAAGGCGAAGCAGTCGTATTACCCCTGCTTTATGGAAGAAAAATTCACTGTAAACATCGAATAACGGAGGACAGACATGGTATACGTTTTTCTTGCAAACGGATTTGAGGAAACCGAGGGTATAACCCCTGTTGACATTTTAAGAAGAAGCGAACTTGAGGTCGTGACAGTCGGAATAGGCGGCGACGTTATCGTCAGCTCGCACGGGATAGCGATCGTTCCCGATATAACCGAAGAACAGCTCGTTCTGGGCGACGACGTTGAAATGATAATGCTGCCCGGCGGAATGCCCGGAACGCTCAATCTCGAAAAAAGCCGCGCCGTTCAGGAATCTATCGACTACTGCGCCGAAAACGGCAAGTACATTGCGGCTATCTGCGCCGCTCCGTCAATTATCGGGAAAAAAGGACTGCTTAAAGGGAAAAAAGCGGTCTGCTTCCCCGGTTTTGAGGAATTTCTCGAGGGCGCCGAGGTCAGTTCAGACCTTGTGGTCCATGACGGAAAAATTATTACCGCAAAGGGCCCCGGAGCGGCAGTTGAATTCGGACTCACTCTTTCCGAAATTCTCGCAGGCGCACCGAAAGCTAAAAAAGTAAGAGATTCTCTGCAGTGCAAATGAACAAAAAAGAGCTTCGCACCAATCTTTTACAGCGTCGGCGCAGCATGGACAAAATTTCCGCGAAAAAAAGCGACGGTATGATATATAATAATATCGTAAGACTGCCGCAGGTACGCGCCGCAGAAAACTTTCTCTGCTATGTTTCCACGGAAATCGAAGTCGATACTCGGCAGCTTATAACCGCGCTTATCTCAGGCGGAAAAAAGGTGTACGCACCGCGCTGCAAAGGCAAGGAAATGCGATTTTTCCGCATAGCCGATTTTTCGGAACTTAAAGCGGGCGCGTTCGGTATTCCCGAGCCGACAGGCAGCGAAGAACCCGATATTTTTTCCGCTTCACTTTGCATAGTGCCCGCGCTTTCGTTTGATGAAAACGGGTACCGCATGGGTTACGGCGGAGGGTATTACGATCGTTTTCTGCGCGGCTATGACGGCATTTCCGTCGGGATATGCTATGATGATTTTCTGGGCGAGATCCCGCGCGAAGAACATGATTTGCCCGTTGATATACTTGTTACTGAAACAAAAATTCTGAACCTCGGATTGGAGGGAACATCTTGGAAGAAAAAGAATTTGACAACATAGAGAGCCTTGCCGCTTTCCTACATAGCGGCGCCGATAAGCCCGAAGTCGGAGCAGCCGAGAACGCTCCGAAGCAGGAAACTCACGCGCCCGTAAAGCGCCCTGCCCCGCAGCGCAGACCTATGCCGCAGCAGAGCAGACCCGCCCCGCAGAACAATTCTGCAAAGCAGAACAATCCTGCAAAGCAGAACAATCCCGCAAAACAGAACAATCCCGCAAAAGCGGAAGAAACATTACGCGAAAACGCGCCGCAGGCTGAAAAAAAGCAAAGAGTAAGCGACGACGATTTATCGGCAGTTCTTTTTTCCATTGAAAACAAGAAAAAACAGCCGCAGTCAACTCTCGCTGCACAGGCGGCGCAAATTACGGAAGAAACTTCC
>USOZ01000259.1 GCA_900556525.1 uncultured Oscillospiraceae bacterium
GTCCGCCCGACTCGCCGCCCTCGGCGATTATTGCGGATGCTCCGGCACGCTCTACAAGCTTTGCTAAAGAGCAGGAGGCAACAACCGGAATTACTTTAATTCCTGCCGAAAGCCACATATCCATATATTTTGCCGGATTACCGGCACCGGTTGTGATAACGCTGACCTTTTCCTTTGCCAAAAGCTCCGCAACCTCATCGGTGTAAGGACTCATGAGCATTACATTTACGCCGAAAGGCTTATCGGTAAGCTCCTTTGCTCGGCGTATCTGGTCGCGGATATAAGAAGCGGGGGCTGAACCGCCCGCGATGATTCCCGCGCCGCCCGCGTTTGAAACTGCGGAAGCGAGGGTGCTTTCGGCGATCCACGCCATGCCGCCCTGTAAAATCGGATACTTAATTCCGAGAAGTTCGGTTATTTTCGTCTGCATAGTGTCGTTCCTTTCTGTTCCCTTTTGTTTATTACATTTCGTATATTATCGCGCCGCTGGTAAGTCCCGCGCCGAATCCGACAAGGCATATCTTCATGCCCTCCTTGAGCCGTCCCGCGCGGTTAAGTTCATCAAGGCAGGTAGGTATGCACACGCTTGAAGTGTTCGCGCGATTTTGAATATTTATATACACCTTTTCGTCGGGCAGCTTCATCTGTTTCATGGCGCTCTGAATTATGCGGATATTCGCCTGATGAGGGATAACAAGGTCAATATCGTCGGCGGTAAGTCCCGCTTTTTCAAGCGTTTTCGCCATTGCCGTCGCCATTGCGTCGACCGCGAATTTATATACCTCTTTTCCGTTCATCTGGATATATCTGCGCTTGCTGTCGCTGTCGAGATATGCGGGAAGCTCCTTTTCGCGGTGAAAGGGGCAGTTCGGCTTTAAGTCAATGTGACAGTAAAGGCTCTCGAACGGATCGCCCTTTGCATTTAAATAGGAATACATGGGCTTTTCGGAGTGCTCTACGCCCGCCGCAGCAGCGCCGTCGCCGAACAGTACGCAGGTGGAACGGTCGGTAAAATCTATGTGGTTGGAAAGGCGTTCGCTCGCGATAACGAGAACTTTTTTGTAGTCCCCGTCGGTGAGATAGCGGCTCGCAGCGTCAAGCGCGCAGATAAAGCCCGTGCAGGCTGCGCTGATGTCGTACGCCGCAGAATTTACCGCGCCTATTTCATGCTGTACGAGGCAGGCGGTGTTCGGATAGAAAAATTCGGGCGAACAGGTCGAAACAAGGATAAGGTCTATCTCCTCCGCCTTTGTCCCGCTGTTTTCGAGAGCCGCCTTAGCCGCATGAGCAGCCATTTCGTAGTTCATTACGTCAGGCGAAAAACGGCGCTCTTTAATGCCTGTCCGCGACGAGATCCACTCGTCATTCGTTTCGACATATCGGGCGAAATCCTCGTTTTTGACGACCGTTTCGGGGAGATATATCCCCGTTCCTAAAATTTTTATTCCGCGCATTGGCATTTTCTCCTTGATTTTGTTCCGTAAATAGTATATAATAAGAGCGGATTGTTTTATCCGCATACCGTAAAAACTTTTTTGCGAACATAACCGACAATGAAATATATTTCATGTCAGTTTCAGCGGCCCCTAAACCGCGCGGCAGCATTTATCATGCCGCAGACTATGCGGTATCGCCTTATATTATATCAATATTTGCCATGTTTGTCAAGGCGGCGCGGGGCAATTTACCGAAATAAACCGTGAAAATTTGGCGAATATTCCGAAAGGACGGAAGATTATGGAAAAGGCTCTTTTATTCTCAGGGCAAGGCTCGCAGTATCCCGGAATGGGCGAAAAGATCTACAGCGCAGACCCTGCGGCTTACGACGCGATTTTTGAGGCAGGCAGCGATATACTCGGCTTCGACGTTAAAAACACTATGTTCACGGCTTCTGCCGAGGAACTTGCAAAGACAAGCATTTCACAGCCCGTTATCTTTACAATGTCGCTTCTCTGCGCGAAGAAATACACGGACGAGGGCGGCAGCTTCGACGCGGTCGCGGGTCATTCCCTCGGCGAATACGCAGCAATGGTGTGCGCGGGAGTTGTCGACATGACAACAGGCTTTGAACTTATAAAGAAGCGTGCGATGTGCATGGAAAAAGCGGCGCAGAAGAACGGCGGAAAAATGGCTGCGGTGCTTTCTCCCGACGTTTCGCTTATCGAAAACGTCTGCGCGGAGGTCACCGAAGCGGGAGATTACGTTGTTCCCGTAAATTACAACTCTCTCCAGCAGACCGTTATCGCAGGCAGCGAAGCAGGTATCGCAAAGGCTTCCGAAAAGCTCACCGCCGCAGGCGTGAAGCGCGTAGTGCCGCTTGCGGTCGCCGCAGCTTTCCATTCGCAGTACATGAAAGAAGCCGCAGATGAATTCGGCTCGCTCATTTCCTCCGTAAAGTTCAATACCCCCGAAAAAGCGTTCTATTCAAACGTTACGGGCGGACGTCTTACCGACTTTTCGGGTATGGCTGAGCTGCTCGCAAAGCACATCTGCTCGCCCGTGCTTTTCACAAAGGAACTCGCCGCAATGAACGGCGACGGCATTACCGTATTTACGGAATGCGGTCCCGGAAAAACGCTCACGGGACTTGTAAAAAAGACTCTCACAGACGTTACCGCCGCTGCAAGCGACGTTTGATAGGCAGAAAGGAAATATAAAATGGACAGATACGCACTTATCGGATTTCCTCTCGGACATTCGCTCTCCCCGCAGATACACAGCCGCCTTTTCTCGCTTACGGGAACTGCTGCGGAATACGAAAAAAAGGAAATAAGCCCCGAAAATCTGCCGAACGAATACGACTGGCTCACGTCGCTCCGCGGCTTTAATATCACTATCCCGCATAAAGTCGCGATAATCGACTACTGCGACAGGCTCGACGACGGCGCAGAGCAGGTCGAAATGTCCGTCGGTATCGTTTATCGGGCTGCCTGTTATTTCGACGTTTGCGTCGGGCTTCAGCGCTGCGATCTCGCGCTTTACTTCTTCCGCCTTATCGCGGTCGGAATCCAGAACGGATATGGTAAGTTCGCCGCCCGAAAGCGCCGTTTCTATCGCCATCATTCTGCCTACGCCGCCGCAGCCGATAAGCAGTACCTTTGAATTAAGGCTTGCACCGAGAAGTTCTATTGATTTCACAAAACCGAGAACGTCCGTGTTATAGCCGACCTTTTCCGCGCCGACTTTAACGCAGTTCACCGAGCCGTAGCGCTTTGCGCCGTCGTCGAGCCTGTATTCGCTCTCCCCGCAGATACACAGCCG
>USOZ01000260.1 GCA_900556525.1 uncultured Oscillospiraceae bacterium
AAATCACGCTTGCGCCTACGCCGTGCAAACCGCCCGAAACCTTATATCCGCCGCCGCCGAACTTACCGCCCGCGTGGAGAATGGTATAAACTACGGTCGCCGCGGAAATGCCCTCTTTCGGGTGAATTCCCGTAGGTATTCCTCGGCCGTTATCGGTTACTTCGATAACGTCTCCGGGGAGGATTTTCACCTCGATTTTGGTGCAGTACCCCGCGAGAGCTTCGTCTATCGCGTTATCGACGATTTCATAAACGAGATGATGCAGACCGGTCGGGCCAGTCGAACCGATATACATACCGGGGCGCTTGCGGACCGCCTCAAGCCCCTCAAGAATTTGTATATCGCTCGCGTCGTATTCGTGATTGACTACCTTGGTGTTTTCGTCCATTTGTTGACCATGCCTTTCTGTATAAAACCTTTACGCAAAAACAAAGCGCTTTCGGCAAAAAAATAATGCCGTAAGGCTGAATTACTGTAATATAATTATAATATTTTTAAATGGTATATATTAAGTATAGCACATTTCGGAAAAAATAGCAAGCAATTTTCATAAAATTGGATTTAATTTTAGAAAAGTGTTTGACAAACTCAAAAAAACATGATATAGTTAACTTAGCACATTCAAATTACGGCAAAAAGCCTTTAAATTCAACAAAATGCGGAAAGGAAAGGTAAATTTTATGACACTTATGAAGAAAATGAAGCGCGCGGCAGCGGCGGCGGCGTTCGCGCTAATGACAGCGCTGCTCTGTTCATGCGTAGACATGGAAATGGGAATTGTGTTCCGTGACGACGGCGGCGCAAAGGTCTATATGGATCTTGCCATGGAAAACGAAACGCTTGAATCGATGGATATGACTCCCGAGGAAGCGGCGGAAAGCCTTAAGGAACAGATGGACGCGGAATCTGGTGACTGGAAAACCGAGCCGCTCACAAGAACTATTGACTCAAAGACTTATTCGGGATTGAGATATTATTACGAAGCGTCGGCTGCCGAGATAAATGAAAATCCCGATTTGTTCGATAGCTCCGGCGAAACATTTTCAATGTCTGTAAAAAAGAGGGCGGCGTTACAAAGGTAAACATAAAAATGGCATCCGGTTCGGAGACAAGTGAAGAAGCACAGCAGATGAGCGGAATGATGAACTTCCGCTTCCGCCTTACGCCTCCCGCGAACGCTGAGATCGTAAATACGAACGGCACAAAGGACAGCGACGGTTCGGTTTACTGGGATCTTATGGACGTTGCCTGCGGCAAGGTCAAGAGCATCGACATGACGCTCGACTATAAGACGGGCGGTTCGCTCGCGACGATATTTATTATTGTGGGAATTGTGGTTATTGTCGGCGCGGCGGCTGCGGTAGCAGTTGTGCTTATCAATAAGAACAAAACGCCTGCGCTCCCGAAAATTTCGCTCGAAACCTACGATATGCCCGCTCCCGAGCAGAATAATAATTTTGTTCAGCCTGAGGCGCCTGTTCGTCCCGAACCCGAGCGTGAAATGGCGGAAGTTCCCGAAGCTCCCTCGGAAATGCCTGCGGCGGCAATGCCGACAGCTCCCGCAAAATCTGCCGAAACGTCGGAGTCCGACGAAGAAGGCGGCTATTTCCAGACCTCGGAGGCTGTGAAGTATTGTCCCGCGTGCGGCGCTGAAGCTCCCGCAGACGCAGGATTCTGCTCCGCCTGCGGAAAGGTACTAAAATAATCCTAAAAAACGAAATTTCCCCGAAAGTGTAATGCTTTCGGGGATTTTTTGCTGTGCGGAAAAAAATTGAATTATTTTGCGGCAGCACCCTTGTTTCGACATAATTCGCGCGGGACAGGCGGTATAATATGAAATAACAAAAAAACAAAGGAGAAAAGAAATGTCGGTACAGCTAAAAACCGAGGGCGAATGCCTTTTTGCATATCTGAGCGGCGAGATAGATCATCACAGCGCGGCGGAAATGCGCTTTTTCATAGACGGAGAGCTGGAGCGCTCTACGCCGAAGCTGCTGGTAATGGATTTCGGCGGCGTGGATTTTATGGACAGCTCGGGGATAGGGCTTATTCTCGGAAGAATACGCACGATCGCGGGCTGGAACGGGAGAATAATGGTCGTGAACGCGAAGCCGCCCGTCCGTAAGATGATACGGATAGCGGGTCTGGACAGGCTTATTGCGGCACGGAAAGGATAAAAAAATGGAAATAACGAATTACATGAAAATGACGATAGCGGGATATTCAAAAAACGAATCGCTCGCGAGAATGTGCGTGGCGGCGTTCGCCGCGCAGCTTGATCCGACAATCGAGGAGATAAGCGACATAAAATCAGCTGTTTCCGAGGCTGTCACAAACTGTATCGTTCACGCCTACCCCAACAGGATAGGGGACATTTCTATTCAGCTTCGCATTGTCGGCAAGGACAGCCTGTACATAAAAATAAAGGACAGCGGCGTCGGTATCCCGGACGTAAAAAAGGCTATGGAGCCGCTTTTTACGACATCTCCCGAAACGGAGCGCGCGGGACTGGGCTTTGCGGTAATGGAGAGCTTTATGGACAAGCTTTCCGTCCGCAGCACGGTAGGCAGGGGTACGACCGTAACCATGGTGAAAAGGCTGAACGGACGAAATGAACAGACTGAGCGATAAATTTATTGAAGACAACCTTGGACTTGTACATTCTCTTGCGAACCGCTTCCGCGGACGCGGAATTGAATACGAGGAGCTGTATTCTGCGGGCTGTATGGGGCTTGTAAAGGCGGCAAAGGGCTTCGACGAGGGGCGAGGGCTTAAATTCTCGACCTACGCCGTGCCTGTCATACTTGGGGAGATAAAGCGGCTTTTCCGCGACGGCGGAACGGTCAAAGTCAGCCGCGGGCTGAAAGAGCTTTCCCTAAAAGTCATGCGTAAGCGGGAAGAACTGCTGAAAAACGGACACGACCCGTCGATTTCGGAGCTTGCGGAATATTTTTCGGTTTCCGCCGAGCAGATAACCGAAGCAATCTCCGCCGCTCAGCCCACGCTTTCGCTTACGGGCGGAGAGGACGACGGCTCGGAATACGACCTGCCCGTCGAGGCCCCGCAGGCAAAAGCTACGGAACGTATCGCGCTTGAACAGTGCCTTTGCAGGCTCGGAGCGGAGGACAGGCGGCTGATATATCTGCGCTACTGGAAAGGCAGAACTCAGAGTGAAACGGGAAAAGAGCTTGGGCTTACGCAGGTTCAGGTCTCGCGCCGCGAGAAGAAGATACTCGACGG
>USOZ01000261.1 GCA_900556525.1 uncultured Oscillospiraceae bacterium
GTACAATTCGGGGATAGGGAAAACGTTCAAGCCGTTTATTTCCTGCTCGTTCAGCCTGAGACGCGCCGCACCGCCTTGTATCATGTGCGCATAAAGCTGTCCGTCAATCTGTTCAACAGCCATATCGTCACTCCTTGAATTCGTAGGTCACAGGCTCGCCGAAGCACCATATGCCTATTGCGTCGGGTCCTACCGAAGCGCCGATGATCGGACCTATGTAGCAGGTATAAATATCCTTGCAGGGGATCTGCTCGCGCACAGTCTTTTCATACTGCTCGATCTCTTCCTTTGAGCAGTCCGCATGAGCAATATAAATGGTCTGATTTTCGGGGTCGCGAATAACCTCTTTTATCATGCGGACGGTTTCGCTGAGCGAATTTGCACGTCCTTTGACCTTGCGTATAGGTGTCTGATAGCCGTTTACGTCCGCGATAAGGATAGGTCTGATGCCCATGAGGTTTCCGAAGAAAGCGGCAGAGCCTTTAACGCGTCCCGCACGGCGCAGATATTCGAGCGTGTTCACTGTAACAAATTCCTGAACATTTTTCAGCTGAGCGTTTATCTCGTCGGCGATTTCCTTTGCGCTCATTCCCTGCGCGGCAAGCTCCGAAGCGCGTATAGCGAGCATTCCCTCGCCGAGACTTGCATTCTTTGAATCAATGCAGTATATTTCATGGTCGGAATATTTTTCGAGGATATTTTTAGCGGCAACCGCTCCGGTGTTTACCGAACCCGACTGCTTTAGCGAACAGCCGATATACACAATGTCGAAGCCCTCATCGAGATATTTTGTGAAAATTCGGTTGAATTCTTCGACGGGAACCTGCGTAGTAAGTATGCGTTCGCCGTTTCTGATAGCGTTGTAAAGTTCCTGCGGAGTGTAGTATTCCCAGAGGAGAGAGGCTTTTGTTTCCTTTCCGTCGCGTATCGTGTTCATCTGCGCGTAGTCGATGTCGTATCGCTCGAGCAGCTCGCCGGTGAGGTCGGAACACGAGTCCGTGATAATTTTCACTTTATTTATTTTTATCACTCTTTCTGATTTATTTGACAAAACAGTGCAGCAGTGTTATAATAAGGGTGTTACAACTGTTTCACCTTCGACATTGTAACACGAATTTATATTTTCGTCAATATTCAACAGCTCGGACTTGACAAAAAACGTGAAATTGTAACATCAAAAGGAGCAAAAATGGAAAAGGAAAACGAAAAGAGCAGGGAAGTCCTGCGGCTTTCAAATGAAGAATCGAACAGGATAACCCGCGAATGTCTGCAATCGGCGCTCATTCACCTAATGGGAAAAAAGGATTTCGAGCGCATTACGGTTTCCGAGCTTGTTCAGCGCGCAGGAGTGTCGCGGACGTCGTTTTATCGCAATTACTCGGCGAAAGAAGATATCCTTATGGATATGGCGAAAACCGTCGGTTACGAGGTGCTTGCGATTTTAAGCGGAAAGGGCTATGAGAACGACCGCCGCAGGCTTTATCTGGACTTCTTTTCGGAAATTCGCTCTCACGCGGAGATAATAGGGCTTGTAATAAGAGTTGATATTCAGCGGTATGTTGATTTTGAGAAAATAGGGCTGTTCAAGGGGCTTTTTAAGCCGACGACAACCTATGAGAACTATGCTGCGCGGGCGTTTGAGGGCGCAATGATTTCGATTGCGTACGTCTGGTTCAACAACGGAATGAAAGAAAGCGACGAGTATATGGCGGACTGCTGCGCAAGGCTGCTCAGCCCGTATACGGGGTATTTGGATAAATTTTCCGAAAGCAAGAATGTAAAAAATGCATAAAAAAACGAAAAAATTGTATGTTTGTGTATTGACAAATATTGTACAACAGTGTATAATTAAATTACCGATTTATCGGAATATCAAAATATGGGGGACAAACCAAATGAAAAAGTTTTTAAGTGCAGTTCTTGCTGCAATAATGCTTGTAACTGCGACAGCAATTCCCGCAAGTGCCGCTACATACCTTGAACAGTATGGATATGAGGTTTTCGGCAATTATGACATTTTCGATCTGCTTGGTTTTGCAAGATCGAACGCGACGCAGCTCGACGTAACGAACCACAACGTTCTTGATCATCAGGGATTCAACCGTATCAAGGGTTCCGGCAGTTCGGCTTGCTTCGCTCCGTATAAGTTCAGACTCAAGAAAAAGGACAACGTTTCGATAGAAGTAACAGTTGCAAAGAACTTTGAAACGAAAGGCTATTATAATGGCGTGTGCGCGTTCCTTTTTGACGCCGACGATAATATGTATTTCGATGCGAACGACCTTTGGTACACCAAAAGTTCAAAGTTTGACTCAAGAACATTCAGCTTTAACGTCGATAATCTTCCTAAGGGAAATTATTATCTGATTTTCGCTACAGGCGGCAGCACGGTAGGAGATTTCACGCTTGACTTTACAGCCGAAAATTCTGTTGAAACCAAGCCTGTTCTTTCGTAAACCGCAAAGGGAGACGGTAAGGTCAAGCTCACATGGACAAAGGTCAAGGGTGCGACGAAATACCGTGTTTGCAAGCTTGTCGGCAACAAGTATACAACCGTAAAGAAGTCCACGAAAAAGACCTCCTACACGGTTACAGGACTTACTGCCGGAAATATGTACAAATACGGCATTAAGGCGTATGTAAACGGAAAGTGGACGTCACTCAGCGTAGCGGAAGCCGTCACGGTTCAGGCAAAGTAGTATAAATAAAGTTTAAAGCACACGGCTGAGGTCGTGTGCTTTTTGCTTATCTTTATTGCTGTCGGTATAGGATCTATACTATATATTTTGGACTGTAACATCTTCTGCATTATTACTTCAAAAATACAGCGCAATAACAACACAAATACGGGCAATTCCGACAATGATACAAAGCCAGATGAAACAACCAACTCAGCCGAGAACGCTGAAAATAGCTCTGCAGATAATGCTGACGTGTCAGGGTCGGAATCCTTACCCGCGGACGCCGAAGATAATGAAGAAATCGACGAAAACAACGACTCGAATACTGGCGGACAAAGCAGTATAAATTCTGCCGACGACGGTTCTGACGGTTCGAGTGAAATAACGGACGACGGAAACCCCGCAACAGGTATCACAATAAGCTTTGCGTCACTCTTTGCAGCGGGCGCTGCGGTGGCGCTTCTCCGCAGGAAAAAGTAAAACCCGAAACGGGCTTCCGTGCAATTCGGAATGATAAACTAGAGCGTGCAGAATTGCAGCAAATATGTTGCAATTCT
>USOZ01000262.1 GCA_900556525.1 uncultured Oscillospiraceae bacterium
CTGTGATGCGCCGCATAATCGAGCAGAATCAACATATCTTGCGGGACGTCCGCCTTACGGCTATGAAAAAGTGAAAATTCTGAACGACAAGGGAAACACGCTTAAACCTATCATAGAGCAAGCGGAAGTTGTCCGGAATATCTTCAACTGGTATGTACACGGGCTGAACGGCGAGGAAGTAGGATTAACGAAGATCGCAAACTATCTCAACAGCATAGGTGTGCCGCCCTATCGTCACGAATACTGGGGCAAAGAAGCGCTGCGGGATATTATTACAAATCCCGTATACAGCGGCATGATTCGCTGGGGATATCGCCGTAAGAAAAAGGCGGTTTCCGCGGGGCAGACTGTTGTTTCGCGCCCAATTTCCCTTGACGAAAATTGTGTAGTGGCAAAAGGTCTGCACGAAGCTATTGTATCGACGGAACTTTTCGAGGCAGCGCAAAGAAAAATCAAAAACGTCCCTCCCCCGCCCGTAGGATATAAAAAAGAGCTGAAAGGTTCTCTTGCGGGACTTATCAACTGCAAAAAATGCGGTCATAAAATGTCGCTACGAAAACCGAGCCAAACGGGAAAGCCGTCTTATCTGGTATGCCATTACCGCTATTGCGAAAATGTAGCAACTCCATATGATATTGTAGAACGCCGCGTACTTGATACTTTGGAGGAATGGGCGAAAAAATACAGGCTTAAAGAAAAGGACGGAACCATTCAGAACACCGGCACTGTCGAAATGCTTCAAAAAGCAGTTGAAAGCGCTGCCCAAAAGACAGCCACGTTGCAGAAACAGCTTGATGGAATGTGCGACCTGCTCGAACAGGGACTGTATACTCCCGATATGTTTCGCCAGCGTTCACAGAGTGTTACCGAGCGCCTTGAAAAAGCGAAAGCCGAACACGCTCACCTGTCGGAGCAGCTCGACAACGCGCAAAATGTCCTGACTGCTAAAACGGAATTTATCCCGAAAGTTGAGCATGTCCTAAACGTGTATGACACTTTGGGTTCGCCTGCCGAAAAAAATCAGCTGCTTAAAGAAGTTATCGACCATGCGGAATACCACAAAGCCAAAAGCGGCGCATATAAGGGCGTTTCCGTCGACGACTTCGAGCTTATAGTATACCCTAAAATGCCGGTGTAACAGCGTATGTTATAATGCGTGCGCAAACGAACTCTTCGGCGGCTATCCGTGGTATCACAAAAGCGATCTGCTTTTTGCCGACGGATTTCCGTGGGCACGTTCAACTTCACAGCGTGCGAGTCTGCTCCGCTCGGATCTTACGAAAAGAATTTCGCCCGCCGAATACGTCAAAAATGCGGCGGATAAAACGATTGAGGGAATGTCGTGCCTCGACACTGACAGCGAGCATGACAAAGCCGTTCGCCGAATGTTTATGCTGAATTTTTACTGGTTCATGCAAACGTTGCTCGACCGCAAGGACCGCTGCTCAATGGCGCACGGGCTTGAGGTGCGCGTGCCATTCTGCGACCACAGGCTTGCCGAATACGCGTACAATATCCCGTGGGAAATGAAAGCGCTCGGCGGACGTGAAAAAGGACTTATCCGAAAGGCGAGCGAAGAATTCCTCCCGCACGACGTTGTCTGGAGAAAAAAATCACCCTACCCTAAAACGCACAACCCGTCATACTCAAAGCTGGTATTCGACCGCTTCTGTGAACTGCGCAAAGACAAGGATTTTCGTCTTGTCCGGCTTTTGGACGCCGCTAAAATCGACGAACTGATCGCTACCGAAGGAAAAAGCTTTTCCGAAAACTGGTATGGTCAGCTCATGTGTACCCCGCAGATGTTCGCTTATTTGATCCAGCTTGAAATATGGCTGAGAACATACGAACCCGAAATTTTGTTTTAAAAAAACAGGCTGCACGGCGAAACCCATGCAGCCTGTTCATATTTAAACGGTTTGCTCTGTCTTATCTTTTATGTACAAATTCATAACGCTCCCGAGAAAATTGGCATATACATCTCTCAGATTTTGCGGCTCGATAATTTCAACATCAGTGCCGAATTTTATGAGCCAGCTAAAAAAAGGAATTGGTTTTTCGGTTTTTGCGCTCACGCGTGCAATGAAATGTTCTTCGCCGTCCGCCGCTATCCATGTGCTTTTTCCGAATCTGTCCAAAATTACGGACACAAGTTCATTTTTAAAACGGAGTTTAACATTTTCTGATTTGCCGCTGAACATTGAAAACGACGAATTCAGATATCCGGCAACGTCAAAATCCTTTGGAAGCGATATTGAAGTTTCGTCAAGAATTTTCACGTCCTCCATTCGGTCAACACGGAAATGCGTATATCCGTCAGCGTGATTTTCGCAATATGACACAAGATAATACCGCTCCTCATTCCACGCCATGAAATACGGCGAGCAAATCCGCTGCCCGTCATGGTACACCTTTTTCTTGTTCACATCAAAGTTGAAATATTTGAAGCATATCTGGCGCTTTTCGGCGATTGCTCGCTGAATAACGTCGACATTCAGGTATATCCTCTCGTTTATTGATTTCACTCTGTCCGAAACATAAACTGTGCGCCGAAGCTGCTTTGCGTCATGCACGCTCGACAGCTTTGTTATTTTTTCGAGCAGCTCATTTGATTTCTTTTCGGTAAGGAAACGCGAGGAACACACCGCGTCCGCAAGCAGTTTCAGTTCGGGCAGTTCAAACTCTCTGCTGCAAACATAATATCCCGAATTTCTGCCCGACGAAAGAATATCTATCCCAAAAACTTTCAGTGCCTCAATATCCTCGTACAGTGCCTTTCTGGCGACCGTAATTCCATAGGCTTCGAGTCTGTTTATTATTTCGCTCGCGGTAAGGGCGTGCCGTTCGTCCGTTTCTTCATACATTATCTTGCAGAGATAAAGTATCCTTAGCCTGAGATTTGAATGTCTTGCTTCACTCTCCATATTCGTATTCCTTTCGCTTTCTTTTTTATAATTCTTATTATATCATATTAGTTGTATCGTTTTCAGAACAACCACGGTAAATACTCTAAAAAAATTATAGCACACTTCCGATGTATTTTCAATATATTTTTAAATTATTTTTCCGAATATAAAAATATTGTTTATTTCACTTGATTTAAACGGGATTTTATGCTAAAATAAAAAGGTATCAATTATTCGCGGAAGCGGAAAGGAAACGACAAATGAATATCGCAAGGTTACTCGGAGGATTCGGAGTTGCAGTGGCTGTATTTGCAGCTGCCGCC
>USOZ01000263.1 GCA_900556525.1 uncultured Oscillospiraceae bacterium
TCGGCGTTGCATTTTCGCTTATCCTGAGTCTTGGAATGCTGTTCGTCTTTAAATACACCGACTTTTTTATCGACAATATCAACGGTATTTTCGGCACAGCGATAGCACACACGAACATTGAACTTCCGATAGGCATAAGCTTCTACACATTCCAGATAATTTCCTACATTATGGACTGCTACTGGGGAAAGGTAAAAGTTCAGCACAATTACTTCCGCCTGCTTATGTACATTTCGCTGTTCCCGCAGCTCGTTGCAGGTCCTATCGTCCGCTACAGCACGGTTGAACAGGAAATCGGTCAGCGTTCGGTTTGCGTATCCGACATTAGCGAAGGCGTTACGCGCTTCATTGTAGGTCTCGGAAAAAAAGTCATACTCGCCAACGGGCTTTACGCGATAAACGAACAGTTCCTCAAAGGCGACCTCGACAAAATCTCCGTCGTCGGAACATGGTACGGCGTGATAATGTATTCACTTTATGTTTACTTTGACTTTTCGGGCTACTCCGATATGGCGATCGGACTTGGGCGGATTTTCGGCTTCCACTTCGACGAAAACTTCAACTACCCTTTCATAAGCAAAAACATTACAGAATTTTGGCAGCGCTGGCACATTTCGCTCGGCTCATTCTTCCGCGACTATCTGCTTTATATCCCGATTTTCGGGAAACGCAGACAATACGCAAGTCTGTTTCTCGTCTGGTTCTGCACGGGCTTCTGGCACGGCGCAAGCTGGAACTATATTATATGGGGTCTTTATTATGGGCTGTTCATTCTGTTTGAACGCCTACTCGGCAGCAAGAGACTCAAAAAAGTTCCCCCGGCGATAATGCATATTTACAGCAAACTTATCATAATAATAGGCTTCGGAATATTCTATTTTACGGACGTTTCGCGGCTCGGAACTTTCTTCGGAAACCTCGTCGGCGCAAACGGAAATGCCTTTATCGACATTTCGGTAACAACCTCGTTCATGAATAATATCTTCCTTATTTTATTTGCGCTTGCGGTAAGCGCGCCGATAATCCCTTGGCTAAGGCGCAAAGTGCAGAAAATCTCCTGCGGCGAAAACGTTATCGGCGTATCGACCGTGGTATGCAACATTGCAATCCTTGCCGTATGTGCGCTGCTGCTTGTCGAGAACACGAACAATCCGTTCCTTTACTGGCAGTTCTGAGCAGCACGGCTGTGCTATCGGCAAACGTGCGCGCACGGTTGCCGCATACCGCGAAGCGGTATGCCGCCCGTGCGCGCACGTTCGCCGCGATTTTCTTTGCAAATCGCCTAAAAGCGGCGGCTTTGCCAAAGGCGAAACGCGGCGCGTGCGCAAGTTCATCCATTGAAAATCTGTTTGAAATGCGGCATTTATGAATGTGTGAAATCCAACGGCATAGAGAAAGCCGCGAAGTTCGGCAATTCAACCAACCTCGCGGCTTTCAATTTCATCACATTATACCGCACCTCGCAAAACGCCGCTGATCCGAGGCTGTTCTATCGGCGAACGTGCGCGGCCGAAAGAAACGCAATAATCAGCACTTCCATGGTCATATCCACCATTCCGGTGTTATATCGCCGAGTTTGATAGTGCGCCCGGTAGAGTAGTCGAGCATTATCTCGATCTCCTTATAAGCGTCGGGCATGAGCTGAACCATGAGTTCGCGGCAGGCTCCGCACGGCGCTCCTGTCGAGCCGTCGGGAAGAATTGCAATTACCTTGTCGATTTTCTGTTCGCCGTTTGTTATCATGTTGAATATTGCGTTTCTTTCGGCGCAGATACCGAGCGTTGAGCAGGTGTCGATACACACTCCCGTATATATTTTTCCCGAACGCGAAAGAATTGCCGCAGCAACTTCTCCGCAGGTCACAAATCGCGATATAACGCGCTCACCCTGAACGGCTTTCGCCGCTTTATACATTTCATTCCATATTTTTTCCATTATTTTTACTCCTTATAATATATAACAAGAGCAGTCCCCGATAAACAATCGGAAACTGCCCTTAATGCTTTTGTGAAATTACTTTCTGATTCCGAAAGCGTAGATTGTTGTGAAGTGATATTCCTCGCCCTTTTTCAGTACGCAGCTGGGGAATGTGGGCTGATTCGGGGAGTCGGGAGCATACTGGCTCTCGAGGCAAATTGCGGTCTGAACGCCCATTTTTTTGCCGCCCTTTCCGATTTCGGGTCCAAGACCGATAGCTGTATAAAGCTGGATAGCAGGCTTGTCGGTGTAAACGGTCATCTCTCTGCCCGTCTTTGCGTCGTAGACAATAGCCGCCTTGCGCATTTCGTGAGGTTCGCCGAGCATATAGTTATGGTCATATCCTACGAGAAGTCCCGCGTCAACGTCCTTGCCGATAAGCTTGGGAGTGCGGAAGTCGAAAGGCGTTCCCGTTACGTCAGCCTGTTCGCCTGTGGGGATAAGCGCCTTGTTTACGGGCGTGTACTTGTCTGCAAAAAGCTGAAGTTCGTGGTCGAGGATAGAGCCGCTGTGAACTCCGCCGAGATTGAAATACGAATGGTTGGTGAGGTTAAGGATCGTGTCTGCGTCGCTTACGCCTGTGTATTCTAGTTTAAGCTCATTTTCATCGGTAAGAGTGTATGTGCAGGTGACCTTTACTGTTCCGGGGAAGTTTTCTTCGCCGTCGGGGCTGAGATAGCCGAAGGTCACGCTGTTGTCAGTCGTAGCGTCGATCGTCCAAACACGCTTGTTGAACCCGATAATTCCGCCGTGGAGGGAATTATTGTTCTCATTTGCGAAGAGCTTGTACTCAACGCCGTTGAGGGTGAACTTTGCGTCGGCAATGCGGTTTGCGTATCTTCCGATAAGCGCGCCCTGTGAAGAAGTGCCGTTAATATAGCCCTCGAGATCGTCATAGCCGAGAACTACGTCGCCGAAGTCACCGTTACGGTCGGGAACAAGCAGGTTTACGATCGCTCCGCTGTAATTGGTGAGGTCAACTCTCATCCCGTTTTTGTTGGTGATCGAGAAGAGGAAAACCTTGTAGCCGTTGAAAAATCCGAATTCTTTTTTCTGAATCATTTTTATTACTCCTTTTGTTTTGATATTTTACATCCGCCCATGCAGATGATTGTTACATTTTGAAAGCTTTGCAAAATCTGCGGCTTTCCCCATGCCGTCACACCTCACCACTTATGCTGACGCCGCCTGACCGCACCGCGCGCACGCGTGCATCTGCGTTCCGCAGATGCACGATAGGAGGCGGCGC
>USOZ01000264.1 GCA_900556525.1 uncultured Oscillospiraceae bacterium
CCATAAGGATAAACGCTATCGCGGCAGGTATAAGGCATATCAGACCGAGCCGCCAGTCGAAAATCATCATCATTGTCAGAAGTCCAATAGGCGTTGCGACAGATACTGCCTTGTCGGGAAGATTGTGCGCGAGGAATGTTTCGGTGGCAGCGCTGGATTCGGTAACGATCTTGCGTATTTTTCCGGTTCCCTCGGTCTCAACATAGCCAAGCGGGAGCTTCATAATATGCTTCATCATACTTATGCGCATATTCGCCTGAACTCTGAACGCTGCCTTGTGCGAACACATCAGCGCCGCAATGTACACCGCCATTGAAAGCAGCGTAAAACCTACCGCCTGCCAGCCGTAAGTGCCGATATTAACAGCCTCGGAGTAATTCGGGCGTACCTCGAGTATCTCCCTGATTATGCACCAGATATTATAAAACGGTATCAGGGCGAGCCATGCGCTGATCGCCGCCATAGCGAGCGAGGCATAGGTCAGATATTTATGACCGCCCGCGTAGTGCATCAGCACAGAAAGTGAATTCTTCTTTTGTTTCACAAAAAGACCTCCTTGTACTTTAAAGTTAGCGAAAGCTAACCTGTGTGCATTTTTAAAGCAGTATTACGGAAGTGCTGATTAAATCGGGTATGCAGATTGCACAGACAGATTTTTCATGCAATCCGGCGGAAAATATGCAAGCAAGATGCGTGCCGCGATTTATTCAACGCTTCCTTACTACTGCTTTAAATCATAATAATCCAAGCACACGTCCCCAGCCCGCGAAACAGTACTCCCGTATGCTTTTCATGAAATCCTTTGCTTCTTCGTACGGAATTTCGTGTGAAACGACCTCGTAGATATACTGCCAGCCTGTTCTGCACACGACATGGATAAAGAAATCGCTGACTTGATGCTCGCTGTCGGCAAATCGCCTAGCAAATTCCTTATAGCTTTTTTCTTCTATCTCCGCCAGCTCATCGAAATAATGCTCGTATTCCGTTCCCTCGGAACAGCAGAAAATGAGCCTGAAAACGTCAAAATTGTCATAAATATATTTCAGTACAAGCTCTGTTCCGTCGTCGCCGATATTTACGGCAGTTTTAGCATTTCCGCACTTCTCCGCGAGAGTTATGCTGTCGAGATACAGCCGCATAAGGCTGTCCGCCGCAGGCTTTACCACAGCCGTAAAAAGACCCGATTTATCGCCGAATCTTGTGTATATGGAATTTGTGCTTACGCCGCTGTCGGCGGAAATCCTGCGCAGGTTCGCATTGCGAAACCCATATTTCAGAAATTCCGACTTGGCGCTTTCGATAAGCGCTTCCGTAACGCCCGCTGTTTCTTGTCTCATTCGGTATCTCCTCTTTAAATAACGCAGTTATTATAACATGGTTATTTTATTTTGTCAAGGCTTTTTTTGAAAAAATCTAAGGAAGCACAGAATAAGTCCGATCAAACACGCCCGTTTGTCATTTTCTCTTAGGTGCGTTCGCGAGCTTTTCGGAATCCTCGAAAAATATTCATTTATCCGTCGGCTCTGCGGAGCTTATAAGCAATTTATCAATTTCCTTTTTTCGACAAAATGAGAATGACGACCGCCGCGACCCGTAAATTTTCTTGCAAATATATAACATAAGTAATGCGGAATGTCAAATAGTCTTTTTATAATTAAAATGACATAATGCAAATTCCAAAAAATCGGTCAGCGCGGTTAAAAACCACAGCCGACCGATTTTATACAGTCTATTCAGAAGAATTTCTCAAAATCGCAGTTTAGGCTGTAAGCATTTTGAGTATCGCCGAAGCATCAAGCGCGTTTATGATTCCGTCGCCGTTAAAGTCAGCCATAAGCGGATTTTCAGCGTCCTCAATGCCAACGATATGTCTGAGGATAGCGGATGCGTCAAGCGCGTTAAGCGCGCCGTCATTGTCTGCGTCACCGAGCAGGTCGCTGTATTCGCCGACCATGATAACATATTCGCCCTTGACATTCGCGCCCGAGAGCGTTACCGAGCCGTCCTTGCCTATTTTCGCAGTTCCCGCAAATTCAGCCTTGCCATTTGCAATGCTGTACAGATTAGCGAACATTCCCGCGTTCTTCGCGTTCAGCTTCACATTGAGAAGGGCGTTTATTCCCGTGTTCTTAACGCTGAATCTGAGCGCCGCACTGCCGCGTGCGCCCTGTACGCTTGAAGCGCCCGTGTATATGCCGAGTTCAGCCGCGCCTACAGTCGTTATTTCAGCGCCATTTACCGTCCAGCTCTTCGCCGCGTCAACATTGAACGCCGCCGTGATATTTCTGTCTCTGATCGCTCTGATAACGTCTGCGGGAACGGTCGTGCTGCCGTTAAGGTCAATGGTTATAACGCTTTCAAGCGGCATTTTTGCAATTTCGGAAGCTATTTCCGACCAACTCTTTGCAGCGCCGTTTAATGCGGGATTGCTGCTGCCGCCGGACGAACCGCTGCCGGAATTGCCGCCGTTTCCGTTCGGGTATTGTACCCTAGCGAACTCAACGCTGAATATGCAGTCCGCTTCCGCCGTAAATGTATAGCGATTGCCCGAAAGTGATACCGGAGTTCCGTTAAGCGTCGCCGTTCTCACATAATATCCCGAATCGGGAACAACCGTGAGTGTTACAAGCGAGCCGCGAGTATATGACATTGTTCCGGGGGTTACCGTACCGCCTGCTCCGCTGATAACTGTCACCGTCGCATTACCCGAAGCGTTCGGTTCAAATTCTGCGGTAAATGTCCAGTCGATCAGCTGCTCCGTTGTAAGCGTATAAGTGTTATTTACAACTGTTACTGCATTTCCGTTAAGCGCTGCGGATTTCAGCTTATAGCCTACGTCGGGAACTAACGTCAGCGTAACGTCTTCCCAGCTTCCGATATTGTAGACCTGAGTTCCGTCAGCCGAAGTTGTAAAGCTTCTTCCGCCGTCAAGTCTGCCGCTGAACACTACCGAGCCGTTCGCGGGTTTAGGTATTCTGAGTATTGAAAGGTCGCTGTAATAAAGAACAAACTCGTTGACCCCCGCAGCCAGCGTTACCTTAAAGTGGCAGCCGTCGCTCTCCATGCTGTATGTTTCAATGGGAACACCATTAAAATCGACCGTGCCGATGAACTTATCTTCGGTCACTACTGCCACAAGCTCGCACTCCGTACCGATCTTGTACTGTCCAAGCGAGTTTACAGGCGTGTTCTTTGCTAT
>USOZ01000265.1 GCA_900556525.1 uncultured Oscillospiraceae bacterium
GAAATTAGCGGGGTGTGAGGTGATAGCGCCCCGCGTCATTGGGCGTTTACGGCGGAACTCGTCGAAAGGGCGGCTTTCAATTTCCTTATGCTATATCGTGTCTTGCTCAAAGTGATAGTCTTTGCTTTTGCAGTCGGGGTGCGACCTATCTTCTTTGAATATTTCATCTGGAATGCCTTTTGGATATGCTTTACATTTGTGCTCAAAGGTAAAGTCAAAAATGAAATGTTTGCACATAACACATTTGTGTTCGGTCAGCACTTATATCACCCTTTCATTACAATGCTGATTATTGCTTCTTTTAGCTTTTTCTGTTTCGGCGAAAGTTTCTTCGCAGAAAGTAGATCCGCAACATATTCGTGTATATCGTTTGCTGCATTCTTTGAAATCGGAGGAACATTCTGTCTCCGTATCTCAATCAATATTCTCGACTTTGGCACATCAATAATATCCTGCGTTAAAAGATGAGAATACTCATGCTTCGCAACATAAGCGACGTTGTTGCACTCCTTTGGTATATGCCCGCTTTCACTCCATTCATCAAGAATGACTTGAAACGCTCCTGGGCGATTGAGATACTGAACGTTAAGTCGTAACTCATTCCCCACGGTTTCAGCGGCAGTTTTAGTGTCGCCATAATCGAATAGTGATACGCGAGTAAAGCGTTTGCCATATTGCTCGGATAACTCCTCGACCTTTGAAAGCAGCTCGCGCGCCCGCCTGCCGTTTTTGAGCTTATCAATGCCGGAAATACGGCTAATTCCCATTTTGTCAGCGGCAAACGTTTTCAAGTCATCAACGCTTTTCTCGTCAATTATTTCATCATAATCGCGATAATTGAACTTCTTCTCCTGCGCAAGCTGCCTTTCTTTTATTATACCATTTCCGTCCGAAATGTCAACCTCTTTCACCCTCTCACGCCCTGCGCACATAGTAATAGCAGGCAGAAAGGCGTCTGCCGATAACGGATTACAGAAAGGGAGATAAAGATGAAGCTTGAACGGACGCTTTGTGATGTCCGCCCGGGACAAAAAGTGAAAATAAAGCAGGTGAACCATTGCGGAAGCATACGCCGCCGCCTGCTCGATATAGGGCTTGTAAGCGGAACAGTAGTGGAGTGCGTCGGAAAAAGCCCTTGCGGCGACCCGTCCGCTTTTCTTATCAGAGGTGCAGTAATCGCGATCCGCTCGGAGGATTGCTGTAAAATATCGGTTTTTGACGAGCCGTGCTGAAAAGAGAGGAGAAAAAATATGGGGCTTACCAATAATTCAATGGGACGCGGCGCAGCAGACCGCGGGATAAATATAGAAAGAAACGGCTCACAGGCAAGGATAATTGCGCTTGCGGGAAATCCAAACGTAGGCAAAAGCACGGTTTTCAACGCGCTTACGGGAATGAATCAGCACACGGGAAACTGGGCGGGAAAAACTGTCACAAACGCGCAGGGGACATTTTCAACGCAGCACGAACAGTATGTTCTTGTGGACCTGCCGGGTACATACTCGCTCATGGCTCATTCCGCCGAGGAGGAAGCCGCACGGAATTTCATCTGCTTCGGTGACGCGGACGCGGTAGCTGTGCTTTGCGACGCGACCTGCCTCGAGCGCAATCTTAATCTGGTGCTTCAAACGCTTGAAATAACCGATAGGGTCATTGTTTGTGTGAATCTTATGGACGAAGCGGAGCGTAAGGGAATTTCTCTCGATTTGTCCGAAATTTCAAAACGGCTCGGAGTTCCCGTTGTGGGAATTTCCGCAAGAAAAAAGAAAAGTATATCAAAGCTGACCGCACAAATGGATAAAATGACAAGCGGTCAGACGTGTACAAAGCCGATGAAAATACGTTATACAAAAGGAATCGAAGAAGCGATCGCTTTACTGGAGCCTATTGTTGCGGAAAATTTTCCGGGAATTTTGAAACCGCGTTGGGTAAGTCTGAAACTGCTGGAAGGCGATGAGCCGCTGATACGAGAAATTGAAAAAAATATAGGGCATCCTGTTTTGTGCAAAACGGAAGTCGCTCAGGCACTTGAAAGTGCAAAATCGCTGCTCTACGAAAATGGAATTACCGCCGATAATTTCAAGGATAACGTCGTCGCTTCGCTCGTGCTTGCCGCAGAGGAAATCTGCATGGACACGGTCGTCAGCGAAAAGAGCGATTATAACGCGGCAGACCGCCGCGCAGACCGAATCCTTACAGGAAAATGGTTCGGATTCCCGCTAATGATACTGCTTCTGCTGGGAATTTTCTGGCTCACTATCGTCGGCGCGAATTATCCGTCGCAGCTCCTCTCGGCAGGCCTTTTCCGGCTCGGCGACCGACTCGGAGAACTTATGAACACGCTCGGCGCACCCGAATGGTTAAACGGACTTATCGTTGACGGCGCATATAAGGTGCTGGCATGGGTAGTTTCGGTAATGCTGCCGCCTATGGCGATTTTCTTTCCGCTTTTTACGCTGCTTGAGGATTCGGGCTATCTCCCGCGCGTCGCATACAACCTTGATAAGCCGTTTAAGCGCTGCTGCGCCTGCGGAAAACAGGCTCTCACAATGGCTATGGGCTTCGGGTGCAATGCTGCTGGGGTCGTCGGCTGCCGCATAATCGACTCTCCGCGCGAGCGCCTTATCGCCATTCTTACGAACAATTTCGTTCCATGCAACGGGCGCTTTCCAATGATACTAAATATAATAACAATTTTCTTTTTGGGTGCAGCCTGCGGCGGTTTTTCGTCAATACTTTCTGCGGCCATTCTGACGGGATTTATCCTCCTCGGAATTGCGATGACCTTCGCGGTGTCAAAAATACTGTCAAAAACAATTCTGAAAGGCGTACCCTCCTCGTTCACTCTGGAGCTGCCGCCATACCGCAAACCCCAGTTCGGAAAAGTAATAATCCGCTCTATTTTTGACCGAACTCTTTTTGTGCTCGGCCGTGCAGCGGCGGTCGCAGCCCCCACCGGACTGCTTATATGGTTCCTCGCAAACGTGACTGTCGGCGACCTCAGTATTCTGCGGCACATAACGGATTTTTTGGACCCATTCGGGCGCTTGCCAGTGCAAAAGCGAGAACAAAATCACGTTTATCGCGGTTATGATAGTCCAGCCGTTGGCTGTGAGCAACTCGTGAAGCTGCGTCAGACGGTCCATTTCAAGCAGGCCGCAAACCCCAGTTCGGAAAAGTA
>USOZ01000266.1 GCA_900556525.1 uncultured Oscillospiraceae bacterium
TGGTTTCAACATAATGCTTTCTCACAAACATTCTTGCAGGAACATATACAAGCTCATCACGGATAAATTCCTTGCCTATGACCTCCATTTCACTTCCGCATTCGGGACATACCTTGTCCTCTGCTTCGTGGATAACCTCTTCGGTTTCAAGGTTTTCAAAGGAATCCTTATGAGTGCTGTGTTTCTTCCTCTCGTGAGTAACAACGGTTATCTTGTCAGCCTTTTCAATGACCTTTTCTTCCGTATTTTCTTCGGCTTCATTGAACATTGAAAGCTGTTCTGCATTCTCCATAATTACTTCTGTCTTTTCACTTTTCTGTCCGTACAATGCTTTTTTCAAATATGCAAGCTGCTGTCTGAGGTCGTTTACTTCTTCTTCAAGAGATGAATTCTTTTCGGTAAGCTTGGTAATTTCAGAAATATATGCCTGCTCTTTTTCGGTAGATAAAGTCGATTCTTCACAAAGGAGTGTTTCCGATCTGAGAATTAATTCCTGATTTTCCATACCTTTTCACCTCGCATATCTGTGTATCCGGTGACTATGTAGACAGTTTTCTTTCCGATGATACTGTTAAGCATTGCGCCTCGCCCTGATAAGTGATGTCATCATCTGTTCGCTTATGCCTTCGGGTATCTCGGCAGTTATATCACCGATATTGACCTTCACGTTGTGAGATTCTTCCGGTACTGTCATTACGGGCACAGGTATCTGTTCACAGATTTCCTTACGAATTTTTCTGAGGTGGTAGTAGTAGGTTTTTGGATTGATACTGTTCTGCCTGCACCATTCGGATAATGTCAGTCCGCTTTCTCTGCACTGACTGATTTTGTCTGCCCATTCCGCTTCGATGACTTGCTTTTTTACTAATGCTATCTTGTCCATTTTGCCCTCCTGCTAATTTACTCCATTAGATCTTTTTAGTGTCTCGTTTTCTCCATTGGAGTTCCTTAGATACTTATGGCTATTTTAGCATTTGGACGTTGGTTCGTTCAAGGCGGGGTGGGGTTTGACGGGTACGATGTAGTCAAGGACTTGATGTGGGATGGGGCAGTGAATCATAAAAGGAATAAGTCTTTTTCAATATATGATGTCAATGGTGAATATTGCGGAAATATTGAAATTCAGAATTACTGGAGTAATACACCGGAAATAGGAATTGATCTTGTAGAAAATAAACGTAATCATGGGATAACTGTTAAGGCGGTAAAAATGCTCACTAAACAGTTTTGCAAAAAGCATCATGTCGATTATTTCCTTATAAGAATAATGGAAAATAATTCTCACAGCATACATGTTTTTGAGAAAATGGGGGCATTGCTTATTGAACAAGATGAGAGCATGGTCGATTATCTGATTGATGAAATAAAACAGGAAACAGATGAAAATTATGCTGATAAGGTACAGGAATTTATAAGAAAGGCATTTATAGAGGACGAGGGTGTAAAGGTGTTGAGGTATAGGCTATTACCGAATATGATGTGTAAGAACTTGTCAACATAGAAAAAATATGGTATAATAAAAGCTATGAGATACACGAGTGATTTAACAGATGCACAATGGGAGCAGATAAAGGAATACTTTCCGGCAGGCAATAAAAGCAAATATGACAAGAGGGAGTTGGTAAACGCAGTATTGTATTTGGTGAAAACCGGATGCCAATGGAGAAATTTGCCGAAGGATTTTCCAAACTGGAAAGCAGTGTCAATGTTCTACTATCGTGCACAGAAAAAAAGGAGTATGGGATAAAATCCTGAAAATGCTCGTCAAAAAGACAAGAACAGCCCAAGGAAGAAACGAAGAACCAACCTATGCGCTTATTGATTCACAGTCAGTAAAAACAACGGCTGCAAGCGAAAATCGAGGATATGACGGAGGAAAAAAACGAAAGGACGCAAACGACATATCGTAACAGATACGCTTGGAAATCTGCTGTGTGTTCACGTTCATGCAGCCAATATACATGATACGAAAGGCGGAGTTTTTACTTTCAAAAAGGCTTTATACCGTTATCCTGCAATCATAGCTGCCCGTGCAGATCAGGGGTGTAGGGGAACATTTAAAAACACCTTTGAAATGTTCCATAATATGTCGTCTGAAGTTTTATTCGGAAGGTGAAAATCAATGAAAAAAATCTTATTATCGGTGCTTGGGATCATTTTAATTATCGTAGCTGTTTCAATGTATTCGATGCTGTCCTATAAGGACGATTTTTTGACGGAAGGTCATGATGAATATTATACAAACGTATTTGACGAAACATACAGGATACATTATTTTCATTATGTAAATCGTGATCCGACCCGTGCGGGATATGAGAAAATAAATGTTTTTGCAGACGATATCTTTATATACGTCAATGAAAGAGGCAAAGATGAATCAATTACGGAAGTATTCAAAATTATAAGTCAGGATGATATTAATATTTACGTGCTGAGAAATAATTATGGGAAGGAGATGCTTGCCTGGAAGGACGAAGACGGTAATAACCGAATGTTTAATATATCGGATGTTACCCGTGATCCTGCGGACATCAGTTTTAATTATATTTTCGAGTGCATTTCAGATAATATCGACAGTGTAAAAGAAAAATATGCGGAAATGGGACTGAGTGATAAAAATATTGTTAAGTTCGCAGCGAAGGAATGTTAGAAGTGTGCCTTAACAATAAACGTGGGGTCAAATATTCAAAGACGTTTTTGTATGTTTCAGAAAAAATCCGCAACAGGAGGAAAATCACAGATGAAAAAAATAGCAGTTATTCTTCTGCTGACAGCAATTATCACAGGCTGTATATTGACGGCGGCAAAGATCATTCCCAAAAGTCTGATCGTTAAAGGCACGGACATTGGAGCAGCACATATCAGGATAAATAATAATTCAATTGAAATTGAAGGTGAACACCGTTCCGAGCGGTTATATCAAAGCAGTGTTATTGCAAAAATTATCGACAATCTGAACGAAAAAAATAACAGCGGAAAATTTAAAAACATTGAGCAGATCAGGTTTACTTCCAAAGGCTGGGATATCGTTAATTTGACAATAACTCTTTGCAGATCGGATAACAGATATTACATTGATTCAATTTGCGCAGCTCATGATAATGTTTGCCTTTTTATAGATTATTTTGAATATATGGATATTTCGCTATATGAAGAAGTTGCATTTTATCTACAC
>USOZ01000267.1 GCA_900556525.1 uncultured Oscillospiraceae bacterium
GCTGCTCCTTATTGTCCGCAAGAAATCGTGCAGATCGCGCTCTCCACCGAGGATGACATTCTCATTCTCGACCCGGAGTCGGAGTTCGGCTATCTGACCGAAGCCCTCGGCGGCGAGGTGATCCGCATTTCGGCTACGTCCGATACCCACATCAACGCGCTGGACATGGACCGTGCCTACGGTGACGAGCGCAATCCTATCGTCAGCAAGTCGGAGTTTGTGCTGTCGCTGTTCGAGCAGCTGATTGGTGACGGCATGGTGACCGCGAAAGAAAAGTCCATCCTTGGTCGCTGCACCGAGCAGGTGTACCTGCCCTACATCCGCAACGGCTACCAAGGCACGCCGCCCACGCTGCAGGACTTTTACCGTCTGCTCCAAATGCAGCCGGAACCCGAAGCGCAGGGGCTGGCGCTGTCGTCCGAATTGTTCATTACCGGCACGCTGAACACCTTTGCCCGGCATACCAATGTAGACACGCAGGCGCGGATCATTGCCTACGACATCCGCGAACTGGGTGAGCAGCTTATGCCGCTGGGGATGCTGGTGACGCTGGATGCGATTTACAACCGCGTCATTCAGAATTGGAAGAAAGGCCGCAGAACGTGGATTTTTTGCGACGAGTTTTATATTTTGTTCCGCTATGAGTACAGCGCCAATTTCTTCTACAAGCTGTGGAAGCGCATCCGCAAGTACAACGGACTTGTGACCGGGCTGACGCAGAATGTGGATGAACTGCTGCGCTCCGACACCGCCCGCCTGATGCTGGCCAACTCTGAATTTCTCGTGATGCTGAACCAGAGCGCCACCGACCGCGCGGAACTGGCGAAACTGCTGAACATCTCGGATAACCAGCTTGGCTATGTGACGAACGTCCCCGCAGGCTGCGGGCTGATTCGCTGCGCGGGCAACATTGTTCCATTTACCAATTCTTTTCCCAAGGATACAAAGCTCTATAAATTGATGTCGACTAACCCGTCCGAGAAAAAGGAGTAAATATCATTGCATTATAAAAATAAAGGACCGCCGAAGCGGTCCTCAGGGGTACTGCAAACTGAAATTTACAAACTACTTTTTAACAAGTTTTAGCTCTATATTTCTTCTATCAGCAATTTTTTGAAGTATATCAACTATATATGAACATTGTTCTTTGACGGACAAGACAGACAATTCATCATTTTGTTGTATTTGTTTCATAGCTTCTTGTAATTCTGAAAGCTCTAATAAATTGACTGCTACACAGAAGAAATTTTTTCTGCGACCGTCATTATAGTTAGCAAGTAAATGAGAAAGAATTTGCATTTTTTCCCGTTGTTGAAGATTATACTGTTCAACACCAATGTCCTGTATCATTTTCAAGTCTGCTTTTTGGCGTTTATGAGTTATAAAAGAATCATATTTATCAATATACCGATATTTTTCACATGGATAACTTTCACATTCATAACAATATTCAATTTTACCATGTTCAAGGCTACACTTAGCAATTCCGCACGATTGATTACCATTCCCGCAACCGCCACAGTGCTTTCCTAAAAACATAGGGCATAACCCACAATTCAATCCGCAAAGGGAAAATAATTGATTTTTTCGCTCAAATCCTTTCATATTATCAGTTCCTTATAAATTCCGATTTGTATACCCGTTTTAATGCTGCCAGATATTGTTCTCCAAATCGCGCAGCCGTCCCTTATAGTCATCGATCAGAGCCTGAACATTTTCCCCCTGCGGGAAGGTCACCAGATAGCCGTCCCCGGCCTCATGAAAACCAATGATCCCCGCAAGCCCTGCCATCTCGGCTACCTTGAGCAGCGTGTGGTAATCGTATTCCGCCGCACTGAGATACAAATTCATCATAACACCCCGCAGTCCTTAAACATATCTGTATTATACATCGTCTGTTTTTCCTTTGCAAACCGATTCAGAGAAAGGACACCCTATGATAAAATTTCACCGCATCCTGCTTTTAACCCTCGTCGCTGTTTTTCTTGCAAGTGCCGCAGGTGTTGCTCGCTATGCCGCCGACTCCTGTACGCAAGTGCGAATGTATCGACAGCTTGCCTCGCAGACAGAAAATTTCCCCGGTGACGCCGCGTCAACGGGGAATGATTTTTTGCCGCAGTATCGGGCGCTGTACACGCAAAACAGCGACCTTGCCGGGTGGATACAGATTGACGGCACCAACATCAACTACCCGGTCATGCAGTCAAAGCAGTATCCCGACTTTTATCTAAAGCACAACTTTGAAAAAGCCGACTCCCCGCACGGCTGCCCGTATGTGCAGGCAAACTGCGACCTGCAAACGCCATCCGACAACATCCTTGTGTACGGACACAACATGAAGGACGGCACCATGTTCTCTGATTTACTGCAATACAAGTGCGAATCCTTTTGGGAGCAGCACAGAATTATCCAATTTGATACCCTGACGGCACAGGCAGAATATACCGTGATGGCGGTATTTCGGGGCGAAGCGGAGGATCTGTTTGCCTATTATCAATTTACCGATGCCGAAACACCGCAGGAGTTTGCCGCCTATGTGGACGCCTGCAAGAACGCCGCATTGTACGACACCGGCGTGTCGGCTGCTTATGGTGACAAGCTGATCACGCTGTCCACCTGCGACGATTCCGGCAAAAACAGCAGGGTGGTCGTTGTGGCAAAGCGTATAACCGAACCGAGGTGAGAGTATGAGAACACCAAAAGAGAATAAACGAAAACCCCGCGACCGCCCCACCCAAAGTACGGCGGGGACGATACCGAAAGCCGCCCTAAAAGCGGCGTGGATAAAAACAAAAGAACAAGTCCGCACCGCCGCGCGGGAAAATGATACCGAACCCCGACAGCAGGAAACGACAGACCTTGCAGGTTCGGCTGCGGAACAGTCGGCATCTTTTGTGCGGCGTCAGGGGCGGAAATTGGCAGAAACGCAAGCCCGACAGCACCGCCAAAAGGAAGCTGCCGCCCACGCCCACGATAAGGCTGTGCAAATCGGCAAGAAAGTTCCGAATAGCCGAACGCACCGCCACAGCCGTTCTGCTTGTGCCGCCCGCAGCCTTTTGCGCGGCAAACCGTATTTTTTGTGCACGGTTCTGCATCTGTGCTTGGGGGGTTACGCCGCGCACAGTTTCATTTGCGGCGGTGCGCAAATTGCGCTGACCTT
>USOZ01000268.1 GCA_900556525.1 uncultured Oscillospiraceae bacterium
TTCAACGGCATCCGCAGCTTCCTCTATATCCTCTGCGATATTGATTGCAAAATCTTCTTTGGATTCTTTAACCGCGTCGATTCTTGTCTTTGCGGCCTCTGCCACATCCTTTGCCTTGTCCCTGACATTCTCTATTGTCTCATCCAGGTGAGCCTCTGCCGCTTTTGTTTTCATTGTTTCGTACAGATCAGCTCCCTTGTCTACGGCTTTTTCTGTCAGATCCTTTGCTTTATCCTTTACATTTGCAAAGGTTTCATCGAGATTTTTTTCGACTGCCTTGGCTTTGGCTGCCTCATATATATCCGCGCTCTTGTTTTTGACGCCCTCAAATACAACTGCGCTTTTTTCGACAACGTCGTCAAATTTATCGTTGGCCATTTCGCTTACATCAATCACACTGCCGTCGTCCTTGACAACTTCGATAGTGCATTTGAAGCCGAATGTGGCCGCTGTGGCAATTATAATTGCAAAAGGCGCAATCAGAGTGCTTACGATGCCTACATTGATAGGAACGTTGAGTATAATCTCTCCGTCTTTTTTGACTACTATCTTTGAAACATTGCCTTTTTTGACAAGCTCTTTGATCTTATTAAGTATCTCCTCACCTTTTTTGGAGCAGTTGTTCCAAAACAGAAAAACATTTCTGTTTTGCATTGTTTGGCTGAGAATAGAATATTAAAATTCAATCCCCTTTACAGCGCCTTTGTTTGTTTTTGCGTCGGTTTCCCAGCCCATCTTTTTGAATAATTGCATTTCTTTGCCGCTGTAATATATTGTGTTGTAGTCGTAAAGATAACGCTCGTTTTTGAGATTGTTCAGTATGAAACATACGACTTCGTGCATCTTGCCAACGCTTTCCGAAAATCCCGTTATTGCGTGCATTCCTGTGCGTTTTTCGCTGCTTGTCGTTTTTCTGCCGAAATTTGCGGCGGCATTTCTGTCGTATCTGCTGTATACTATCTTATTTGCGGTGGTGCGTGAAGCATTGCTGTAAATATAGCTAAGGGTTTCTGTTTGTTTGTCATGAGAATCTGAGTATCGGAAAATTCTGTCCAGCTCGCGCAGCAGGTAGTGCTTTACAACCGTGACGTCTTCATATTCATCGAGCTTCTGTTTGCGCTGTGAATGGTCGATACGTTTGCTCATCACTACAAGAATGCCGTTGGGAATATTGCGCATATACTTGTTCTGAAGCGCCGTTTCGTGCAGCGGAAATGCTCCCGGAATGCACTGCATTGCCGGTTGTGTGAAAAAATATTTCGCTCTGCCGGTCTCGACGCGCTTTTCTGCGGGAATAAAGCCGCCGCTCACAAGTTTATCTGTCAATTCCTCAACACGCGCGCTTTTTTCTTTATGGAAACTGAGTTTTTCGTTGCCTGTCACGCACGATATCAGCGCGCGGGGAGTAAAGCATTTCGCGCCGTTATACCACAGCGAATAAATTCCATCTGCAAGCACCGATTCGTAGAAGCTTATTTCATTCTTTCGTATCATCTTTTGTAGTGTGGGCGAGGTGTTTATGAGAAACTGAAAGTTTTGGCCGCTGACATATCTTTCTTCGGGAAATTCACGTTTCCGATACGATTCGATCTCGGCGCGGAACTTTTCCGACAGTTCCTCATTTTTGCATTTTGAGTTTTCAAGGCAATACTCGACCGCTTCAATAAAGTTTTCACGGTCCTTTTTTCTGATTTTTATACATTGCCTCAACGGGTACATTTTTAAGTATTTTGCGCAAAGCATATCCGCTGTTTTCTGAATGTCCGAAACTGCAGCGTACAACCTGCATTCACAGACGTTTCCGCTGCGGCCGCCTCGTCCGCACTGCTGAATATAGTCAAGCATTGTGAAAGGGAATCCAACGTGTATGACATATCGTATATCGCCGATGTCAACGCCCATTCCGAACGCCGAGGTTGAAATCACGATCCTAATTTTTCCCTCGGCAAAAAGCGTTCGGACGTACTTTTTTGCCTCAGCCACAGCAGGCGTGTTTGCGCCTCCGTAAAATCGCCGTATGCTTTCGGTTTCAGCTCCGCGCTTTTCAAAAGTCTTTCTGAGTCTTGAATATATATCGTCGAGCTGTTTTTTTGTGCGGCAGAAAACGAGACATTTTTCATCTGTTTTTTTCAGCAAAAATTTGCATACTCCGCTGATTTGCTGTTTTTCATTTTCAAATAGAAAAACCTTTCGCTCACTCGAGTTTTTGCCGAATTTAAGCTTTCTGCCGACGGTACCTATACACTCTTTTTCGGTAACTTTCATGCCGAGGATATTCACGGTATCTTTAAAAATATTTCGGTCAGCTGTTGCGGTAAATGCAGCGATAACAGGACGTTTTGACGGACTGAAAAGGTCGATAAAATGTCTTATACATCTGTACGAAGGTCTGAAATCGTGTCCCCATACGGAAACGCAGTGAGCTTCGTCAATTACCAGCATTGATATTTTCAGGGAAGCAAAAAACGATTCGCCGGAGCGCAATGTTTCCGGCGTAGTGTAAATGAGCTTTGCGTCGCTCGCAGCGCTGAGCAATTCTTTTTTGAGCGCCGCCTTGTTTTCTTCATCGTCGCTGCCCGAATAAAATGCTTCGGCACGAACGCCTTTCTTTTCAAGTGATTTGACCTGGTCGTCGATCAGAGCGACGAGCGGAGAAATGACAAGCGTAATTCCGGGAAGCAATACGGCTGGAATTTGGTAGCACAATGATTTTCCTGCGCCTGTGCTCTGAATGCAGAATGTGTCTTTTTTGTCTTCGAGAATCCTCGTAATGCACTGTTCCTGAAATGTTTTCAGTCTGCCTGTTACACCGAAATCGCGCAATAATCCGCTTACTTGCTCTGATAGTTCCTGACGCATTTCAACGCACCTCACTTATGACAAACTAAAATGATTATATCACAATTTCTTAAATTTGACAAGCAAAACTATAGCGATATTTTTCGGAAATATTGGGGCAGATTTCAAGTGAAAAATCGCTGTCATTACGACATCTTGTCGGCGTGTCAAAAAATTCGCATAACAAAGCCGTTTAAAAGGGGTTTCATTACGACATTTTGTCGGTTGCGTTAAAAAGGAAAAGGGACCGAGCAATTTGCTCAGTCCCTTTTCGTCATTTCAGCTGTCGTTTTCTTCAAGAACATTCATCAG